>JAAYUY010000086.1 GCA_012517435.1 Sphingobacteriales bacterium
AAAAAAACTCACCACGTAGCACACACAGCAATGTGGAGAAGAGAGTAAAAAACCTTATCGGGAAAAATAAAATTAATTTTGTTGATAATTTGAAAGTATATACTTTTGCAGTCCGTAAAAAAATCAAATAACACGTAAAAAAGAGATGATAACAGTACAGGTTAGTGACAATGAATCAATTGATAAGGCATTAAAACGTTTTAAAAAGAAACTTGAAAAAAGTGGGGTTTTAAAGGAATACAGAAACCGCAGGTTTTTTACAAAAAAGTCAATTGAAAGAAGAAACGAAATCGGCAGAGCTGCATTCCGTCAGCGTCTTGCCAGCATGGAAAACAAATAGTTAGTACCGGGTTATGATCCGGGAATTTCTACATTGGTTAAAGTATGAAAAACGCTTTTCTGAACATACAGTAAATTCATATAAGTCTGATTTAGAGCAATTTGAGGATTTTTTAAAAAACATTGACAAAGACCTGAAATTGGAAACTGCAACTACTCCGGCTATTAAATCATGGATTGTTAACTTAATGGAGAACGGCTATCATCCATCCTCAGCAGGCAGAAAACTGGTGGCTCTTAACACTTATTTCAAGTATCTCATACGGGAAAATATACGTGAAGACAATCCGGCCAGCGGAGTAAGAACTCCTAAAAAACCCACCAGGCTTGTCAAGTATCTGGAAGAAAATGAAATTTTAAAAGTCCTTGAAAGCTGTACGTATGAAGAAAGTTTTGAAGGTTTACGCGACAATTTAATACTTGAATTACTGTATGGGACAGGCATTCGCCTTTCGGAGCTTATCAATCTGAAAATGAATGATTTTGATAAGTCCAGCGGGACGATTAAGGTGTTGGGGAAAAGGAACAAGGAAAGGATCATTCCGGTCAATTCCACTTTGAGGAAAAAGATGGAGGAATATTTTCTGCTCAGAAAATCAGAGATTTCGACAGATCAGCCGTTTTTGTTATTGACAGCCAAAGGGAAAAAACTATATCCCATGATGGTTTACCGGACGGTAAAAAAATATGTTGAGCAGATAGTGGAACGAACGACAATCAGTCCGCATGTATTAAGGCACAGCTTTGCAACTCATCTGTTGAACAGAGGTGCCGATATCAATGCAATAAAGGAACTTTTAGGTCATGCCAACCTTGCTGCAACGCAGATTTACACGCATCAAAGCATAGAAAAATTAAAAAAAGTACATAAACAAAGTCATCCAAGAGGTTAAATTTTGAAGTTATGAAAATAGATATTCATGCTAAAAATGTCGAGTTGAATGATTCACTCAGGCAATTAATTAATAATAAGGTAAGTAAGCTCAATACCTTCCATAACCAAATTATCAATACGGATGTATATCTGAGAAATGAAGGAGAGAGTCTGCATTCCAACGAAATTCAGATAAAACTGAGCGTCAGGAATCAGACACTGGTGGCCAAGGAAACCAATGAAAGTTTTGAAAAAGCGCTGGATTTGGCGGTTGACAGCATGAAAAGGCAATTGAAAAAAATCAAGGAAAAATAATTAAAAATTAATTTTCAGTATTCAGAAAAAATATTTCTATCTTTGCACTCCGTTTTTTTTATCGAATAGAGAGCATTCGATTTTGTTCTTTAGCATTTTGAGGAAAAAAGATGCCGATGTAGCTCAGTTGGTAGAGCAGCTGATTTGTAATCAGCGGGTCGGGGGTTCAAGTCCCTTCATCGGCTCAAAAAAGTAGGGGAGGTTCCAGAGCGGTCAAATGGGGCAGACTGTAAATCTGTTGGCGCACGCCTTCGGTGGTTCGAATCCGCCCCTCCCCACTTAAAGACATTGATTTCAAAATCAGAGTTTTGGAAAAGGTAAAAAGTTATTGCCACCAATCCGGAACGAAAAGCTTTGGGATCAAAAATGCGGGAGTAGCTCAGTTGGCAGAGCGACAGCCTTCCAAGCTGTAGGTCGCGGGTTCGAACCTCGTCTCCCGCTCAAAATCAGGCATTTAAGCCGATGCTTAGTGCTTGCCGATGTAGCTCAGCTGGTAGAGCACGTCCTTGGTAAGGACGGGGTCACGGGTTCAAGTCCCGTCATTGGCTCGAATTTATTAATTTTGAACACAAATACAGGAATTTAATTATGGCAAAAGAAAAATTTGAACGTGGTAAACCTCACGTAAACATTGGAACAATTGGTCATATTGACCATGGTAAGACTACCTTGACTGCTGCTATCACCCTGATCCTTTCAAAATCAGGTTTGGCTGAGTTCAGGTCTTTTGATTCAATTGACAATGCTCCTGAAGAAAAGGAAAGAGGTATTACAATCAACACAGCTCATGTGGAGTACCAGACTGCAAACAGGCATTATGCACACGTTGACTGTCCCGGACATGCCGACTATATCAAAAATATGGTTACCGGTGCTGCTCAGATGGACGGTGCTATTCTGGTCGTTGCTGCAACTGACGGACCTATGCCTCAGACAAGGGAACATATCCTTTTGGCTTATCAGGTTGGCGTTCCAAGAATGGTTGTTTTCATGAACAAGGTTGATATGGTTGACGATCCTGAACTCCTCGATCTGGTAGAAATGGAAGTCAGAGACCTTTTGACTTTCTACGGCTATGACGGAGACAATGCTCCCGTAATCCGTGGTTCTGCCTTAGGTGCACTCAATGGAGAAGAAAAATGGGTGAATACCGTTATGGAACTGATGGAAGCTGTTGATGAATACATTCCGTTACCAGTGCGTGCTATCGACAAACCATTCCTGATGCCTATCGAAGACGTGTTTTCAATCACCGGTCGTGGTACAGTTGCCACAGGTAGAATTGAAAGAGGTGTGATTAAAGTCGGAGAAAAGGTACAGATTGTTGGTTTCATGGAAAAACCACTTGAAACAACCGTAACCGGAGTCGAAATGTTCCGTAAGCTTCTGGATCAGGGAGAAGCTGGCGACAATGCAGGTCTGCTGCTTCGCGGTATTGATAAAAACGAAATCAGAAGAGGAATGGTTATCGCAGCTCCTAACTCTATCACCCCTCATACCAAATTCAAAGGTCAGGTTTACGTTTTGAAAAAGGAAGAAGGTGGACGTCATACCCCATTCTTTACCAATTACCGTCCTCAGTTCTATCTCCGTACAACTGACGTAACAGGAATCTGTAACTTACCCGAAGGTGTTGAAATGGTGATGCCTGGCGATAATGTAACCATTACCGTTGAGCTGATTACCCCTGTTGCTATAGAAAAAGGTTTGCGTTTTGCAATCCGTGAAGGTGGAAGAACCATCGGAGCAGGTCAGGTTACCGAAATTATTGAATAAGATATTTTTAAATAGGAACACGGGTGTAGCTCAATTGGCAGAGCAGCGGTCTCCAAAACCGCAGGCTGGGAGTTCGACTCTCTCCACCCGTGCCTAAATTACTGATGAGCATGAAGAAAATTAAGGAATTGCTGAAAGTTACCTGGGATGAGCTGATTCATAAGGTAACATGGCCGACATGGGATGAGCTTCAATCGAGCGCTGTCATCACACTGGTTGCTTCACTCATCATTGCGGTACTGGTCTTCATTATGGATGCTGTATTTGAAAATGTGTTTAAATTATTTTATCAGATATTTTCATAGTTAATCAATGCAGGCTCCTGATTTTAAATGGTATGTTGTCCGTGTCATCAGTGGCAGGGAAGAAAAAATCAAAGAGCATATTCTTTTTGAGATTGAAAAAGCCAATCTGAAAGATTATGTTCGCCAGGCCATTGTTCCCGTTGAAAAAGTCATCCAGCTCCGCAATGGCAAAAAAATCACCAAGGATAAAAACTTTTATCCCGGCTATGTCATTATCGAGGCTTCCCTGACACCTGAGGTAAAGTTTACCATTAAAAACACAACAGGGGTATTTGATTTTTTAGGAACCAAAGATACCCCCATACCTTTACGTCAGGCAGAAATTAACCGGATACTTGGAAAAATAGAGCAGGCATCTGAAGTCGGTGAGCAGCTTGAAGTACCATTCCTGATCGGAGAGCCTGTGAAAATTACAGATGGCCCGTTTAACGGATTTAACGGTGTCATCGAAGAAATTAATGAAGAGAAGAAGAAACTTAAAGTCATTGTAAAGATATTCGGAAGGAGAACTCCTGTAGAACTGAATTACATGCAGGTAGAAAAAAGTTAATTGTTATGGCTAAAGAAATTGCAACATTTATTAAACTTCAGATAAAAGGTGGAGCTGCAAATCCATCACCGCCAATAGGCCCCGCTTTGGGTTCCAAAGGTGTGAACATCATGGAGTTTTGTAAACAGTTTAATGCAAGAACGCAGAATATGGCAGGCAAAACAGTGCCTGTTGTGATAACTGTTTACACCGACAAATCCTTTTCATTTGAAATAAAGACATCTCCGGCTGCTGTGCAGTTACTGGAAGCTGCCAAAATTCAGAAAGGTTCTGCTGAACCCAACAGAAATAAGTCAGGATCAGTAACATGGGCACAAATTGAAGAAATTGCCAAAGATAAAATGCCCGACCTGAATACGACCAAACTCGAATCAGCGATGAAAATGATAGCCGGTACGGCTCGTAGTATGGGTATTACAGTTACCGGAGTAGCTCCTTGGGAAAATTAAAAAAATTGAGAAGTGACAACTTTAACAAAAAATAGAAAAGCCGCCCTGTCGAAGATTGAAAAGGGTAAGTTGTATGAGCTGAAAGAAGCTGTCAGGCTGGTAAAAGATATTACTTATACCAAGTTCAACGCCTCTGTGGATATTGATGTCCGTTTGGGTGTCGATCCCAAAAAAGCCAATCAGATGGTCAGAGGGGTTTCCACCTTGCCTCATGGCACAGGAAAAGAACTTAAAGTGCTGGTATTGTGTAATCCGGATGTGGAAGAAGCAGCCAGGGAAGCCGGTGCCGATTATGTCGGACTCGATACCTATCTTGATAAAATTAAGGATGGCTGGACAGACGTTGATATCATTATCACCAGCCCCGACATTATGCCAAAACTTGGACGTTTTGGTAAAATTCTGGGGCCGAGAGGATTAATGCCCAATCCAAAATCAGGTACGGTTACCAATGATATTCCAAAGGCAGTCAGGGAAGTAAAAAGTGGTAAAATTGACTTCAAAGTTGATAAATACGGAATTATCCATACAACAGTAGGCCGTGTATCATTTACTCCCGAACAGCTTTTTGAAAACGTAACTGAGTTGGTGCAAACCATACAAAAATTACGTCCGGCTGCCGCCAAGGGAGCTTATTTCAAAGGAATTACTTTATCGAGCACCATGAGTCCGGGAATTGAAATTGATATTAAATCCATTCCAGGTATTTAAAGTTTAGATTATGAATAAGGAAAAGAAATACGAAATAGTCAACGAGCTTGCCGACATCATCAGCAAAAAGAATAATTTTATTATTGCCGATGTATCCGGGCTTAGTGTGAAAGACACCGTTGAATTAAGAAAGCTTTGCCATAAAAATGGAATCAGCCTGATAGTATCCAAAAATACGCTGATTGTCAAAGCACTTGAAAAACTTAACCTGAATAATGAAGAGCTGGTGAAGAGTCTGAAAGGTCCATCATCACTGATGTTTTGTGATAATCCGACAGCTCCTGCAAAAGTCATTAAGGAATTCAGGAAAAAAGCAACAAAACCCGACATTAAAGCCGCATATATCGAAGAATCGGTCTATGTAGGCGATAATCTTGTCGATTCGCTGATGAACATCAAATCGAAAAATGAACTTCTTGGCGAATTAGTCGGCTTGCTGAATTCACCGATCAGAAATCTGGTCTCGGCCCTGAACAGCAAGGGACAGGAAATTATGGGTGTTTTGGAAACATTATCAAAAAAGTAACTTATTAAAAAATTTATAAATCACTACTAAAATTTTAAAAAATGGCAGATATTAGAGCGATTGCTGAAGAGTTAGTGAATCTCACTGTTAAGGAAGTCAATGAACTTACCGCTTTATTGAAAAATGAATATGGAATTGAACCAGCAGCAGCAGCAGTAGCTGTGGCAGCCCCCGTTGCCGGAGCCACCGCAGAAGCTGAAGTTGTGGAAGAAAAAACATCATTTGATGTTATTCTGAAGAGTGCCGGAGGTGCTAAACTTCAGGTTGTTAAAGTTGTGAAAGATATCACCGGATTAGGTCTGAAAGAAGCAAAAGACCTCGTTGATGCTGCTCCCAAAGAAGTCAAAACAGGTATTTCAAAAGAAGAGGCTGAAAGTTTTAAAGCAAGATTAGAAGAAGTTGGTGCAGAGGTTGAACTAAAATAATTCTATCACTTCTGTGTCAATTTACATATCATCCTCGAGGTTATACCTTTTACCAATGCTTTTTGGTAAAAGGTATAATTTATCTTATAGTTTTTGAAAAGTCAATTTCTTATTTAACATAGTATGAATACAAGAAGGATTAATTTCGGGACTATTGAAAGCCCAATGGATTATCCTGATTTTCTCGATATTCAGCTGAAATCATTCCGGGAATTTTTTCAGATTGAATCCTTATCGGAAGAAAAACGAAACGAAACCCTTTACAAGGTGTTTCAGGAAAATTTCCCCATTACTGATTCAAGGGGCGTCTTTGTCCTTGAATTTCTTGATTATTTTATCGACCCTCCCAAGTTTACGGTTGAAGAATGTATCGACAGGGGGTTGACCTACAGCGTTGCATTAAAGGCAAGACTTAAGCTCTCCTGCACCGATGAAGAACATGAGGAATTTGAAACTACCGTTCAGGATGTTTTTCTCGGAACTGTCCCATACATGACCGACAGGGGTTCTTTTATCATTAATGGAGCAGAACGTGTCATCGTTTCACAGTTGCACCGTTCCCCTGGTGTTTTCTTCAGTCAAAGTTACCATACGAGTGGCGTCAGGCTCTATTCGGCACGTGTTATTCCTTTTAAAGGTTCATGGATGGAATTTGCTACTGATGTCAGCAACATCATGTATGCTTATATAGACAGAAAAAAGAAATTCCCAGTAACCACCCTCTTACGTGCTATCGGATATGAGACCGATAAAGACATTCTTGAGCTTTTCGACCTTTCCGAAGAATTTAAAGTTAAAAAAACTGAATTAAAGAAAATTGTCGGCAGACGCCTCGCTGCAAGAATTCTGAGAAAATGGGTCGAAGACTTTGTAGATGAAGATACCGGTGAAGTGGTTTCTATCGAAAGAAATGAAATCATTATCGAACGTGATACCGTTTTGACTGAAGATCATATCGACCTGATTCTGAATGCAAATGCAAAAACAGTTATTTTGCATAAAGAAGGTACCAACGCCAATGATTACGAAATTATCTACAATACCCTTCAGAAAGATCCTTCCAATTCAGCAAAAGAAGCACTGGAATATATTTACCGTCAGTTAAGAAATACAGATCCCCCCGATGAGGAAACTGCCAGAGGAATCATTGAAAAACTGTTTTTCTCTGATAAAAGGTATGACCTGGGGCAGGTTGGACGCTACAGACTAAACAGGAAATTAAATCAGAATATTGATGAATCGGTCAGGGTTCTGACTCAGGACGATATCATCAAGATTATCAAATATCTGGTTCAGTTGAGCAATTCGAAGACAGATGTGGACGACATCGACCATCTTAGCAACAGGAGGGTCAGGACGGTAGGAGAACAGCTTTACGGTCAGTTTAGTGTCGGGCTCTCAAGGATGGCACGTACCATACGTGAAAAGATGAATGTCAGGGACAATGAGGTTTTCAAACCTGTTGACCTGATCAATTCCCGCACGTTGACGTCAGTTCTAAATTCGTTTTTCGGCACCAATCAGTTGTCGCAGTTCATGGATCAGACCAATGTATTGGCAGAAATCACCCATAAGAGAAGATTGTCAGCACTTGGCCCCGGAGGTTTGAGCCGCGACAGGGCTGGTTTTGAAGTCCGTGACGTTCACTACACTCACTATGGAAGGTTATGTACCATCGAAACACCTGAAGGTCCGAACATCGGTCTTATTTCCACACTTGCTGTTTATGCAAGAATCAATGAAATGGGATTCATTGAAACCCCATACCGCAAGGTGCAGGATGGTATCGTATTGAACGGAATTGAAAACGTGCAGTATCTATCTGCTGAAGAAGAAGATGAATGTATCATTGCCCAGGCAAATGCTCCTTTAGATAAATCAACAGGTTCATTTATCAACAGGTTTGTCAAATGCCGTGAGGGAGGTGAGTTTTCAATTATTGACAACAAGCGGGTCAATTATATGGATATTTCACCTAACCAGATTGTTTCGGTGGCTGCTTCCCTGATTCCTTTCCTCGAACATGATGATGCAAACAGGGCTCTCATGGGTTCAAACATGCAACGCCAGGCCGTTCCTTTGATTCGTCCGGAAGCTCCTATCGTGGGAACCGGAATTGAAGAAAGGGTAGCCCGCGACTCAAGAATTTTCCCTGTTGCCGAATTTGACGGCACCATCGAATATGTAGATGCCAACAAGATTGTCATTCGGTATGAAAGGAATGAAGAAGAACAACTTATTGATTTCGAAGGAGATGTTGTTACTATCCCATTGACCAAATTCAGACGTACCAACCAAAATACCGCAATTTGTATCAATCCCATTGTCAGAAAAGGACAGAAAGTCAAGAAGGGTGAAATCCTTTGTGATGGATTTTCGACAGTAGAGGGTGAGCTTGCTTTGGGGAGAAACCTGATGGTTGCCTTCATGCCCTGGCAGGGATACAATTTTGAAGATGCTATCGTCATTTCGGAAAAAGCTGTAAAAGAAGACTGGTTTACTTCGCTGCATATCACCGAATATGAACTGGATGTCAGAGATACTAAACGTGGAATGGAAGAATTTACTTCCGATATTCCGAATGTCAGTGAAGATGCTACCAGAAATCTTGACGACATGGGCTTAATCCGTATTGGTGCTGAAGTCAGGGAAGGGGATATTCTGATTGGAAAAATTACCCCGAAAGGAGAAAGTGAACCTTCACCTGAAGAAAAGCTTTTGCGTGCTATTTTCGGTGACAAAGCCGGTGATGTAAAAGATGTATCGCTCCGCATGCCACCATCTTCCGTAGGTATTGTGATTGATAAAAAACTGTTTGAAAGGGTAAAAAGAGATAAAGAAGGCAAACAGAAAAGCAAGGATGATCTTGAAAAGATAGAAAGTACCTACAAGAAAAACTGCGAAATGTACAGGCAGGCACTCATTGACAAATTGCTGAAAATACTTGCCAATGAAACCAGCCGTGGTGTGGTTAATGAATATGGTGAAGTGGTCATTCCGCGAGGTAACAAGTTTAATCAGAAGGCACTGCTGAAGATTCAGGATTACAATCTGTTGAGACCTGAAAAATGGACAAACAACGAAACGGTAAATGAACTGGTTAAAAAGGTTCTTCAGAATTACAAACGTAAGTATAACGCAGAAAGCGGCTGGCTGAAACGTATGCAGTTTACCCTGACTGTTGGGGATGAGCTTCCTACCGGTGTGATAAAACTTGCCAAAGTATATGTGGCTGAGAAGAGAAAGCTGAAGGTAGGGGATAAGATGGCCGGTAGGCATGGGAATAAGGGCGTTGTTGCCAAAATAGTTCCTGAAGAAGATATGCCGTTCCTCGAAGACGGTACCCCGGTGGATATTGTTCTTAATCCTCTGGGTGTTCCTTCCCGTATGAACCTCGGACAGATTTACGAATCTATTCTTGGCTGGGCAGGGCGTGAATTAGGACTTAAGTTTGCCACCCCGATTTTTGACGGTGCCAGTGAAGAGCAGATTGAGGAATATATTCAGAAAGCGGGACTTCCTTCCTTTGGCAGGACTTACCTTTACAACGGGCTGACAGGCGAAAGATTCCACCAGATGGCTACTGTTGGGGTGATTTATATGATAAAACTGGTTCACATGGTGGACGATAAGATGCATGCCCGCTCCATCGGTCCTTATTCACTGATTACACAACAGCCTCTGGGTGGTAAATCACAGTTTGGTGGTCAGCGTTTTGGTGAAATGGAAGTCTGGGCACTCGAAGCCTTTGGGGCCTCCAATGTGCTGCGTGAAGTTCTGACCATTAAATCTGACGACATTGTCGGAAGGGCCAAAACGTATGAAGCCATCGTGAAAGGTGAACCCATTATTGAATATGGCATTCCGGAATCTATCAACGTGCTTATCAATGAGTTAAAAGCACTGGCTCTTGATGTTCAATTTGAGTAAAAATTAAAATTAAGTGATATTATGTCGCTTCGTAAAAGTAAAAAGAAAATAGACAGTAACTTCACTAAAATGAAGATAAGTCTGGCCTCTCCTGAAACCATTCTCGACTGGTCGTATGGTGAAGTTACAAAACCCGAAACCATTAATTACCGTACATTCAAGCCCGAAATGGGTGGATTGTTTTGTGAAAGAATTTTCGGCCCGACAAAGGATTATGAATGTCATTGCGGCAAATATAAGAGAATACGTTATAAAGGAATTGTTTGCGACCGTTGTGGCGTTGAAGTAACCGAAAAACGTGTCAGAAGGGAAAGGATGGGACATATTAATCTGGTTGTACCTGTAGCTCACATCTGGTATTTCAAATCATTGCCCAATAAAATCGGCTACCTGCTTGGAATTTCTTCCAAAAAGCTCGAAATGATAATTTATTATGAGCGCTATATTGTCATTCAACCGGGAATTAAAGAAAAAGATGGTGTAAATGCCCTCGATTTTCTGACAGAAGAGGAATACCTCGATATAATTGATTCCTTACCTGATGAAAATCAGTATCTTGATGAAAATGACCCCAATAAATTTGTGGCAAAAATGGGGGGTGAAGCACTGTATGACTTACTTTCACGAATCAATCTTGATGAATTATCCTATGAATTAAGACACAAGGCAAACACTGAAACATCGCAGCAAAGAAAAGCTGAAGCTTTAAAAAGGCTGAAAGTTATCGAAAGTTTTCGCGAAGCCAACCTTCATGGTGAAAACAGACCAGAATGGATGATGATCAAGGTTTTACCGGTCATGCCACCCGAACTTCGCCCGTTAGTCCCACTTGATGGAGGACGTTTTGCTTCATCCGACCTGAACGATTTGTACAGAAGGGTAGTTATCAGAAACAACAGGTTGAAGAGACTGCTCGAAATCAAAGCTCCTGAAGTGATTCTGAGAAATGAAAAAAGAATGCTTCAGGAAGCAGTGGATTCATTATTCGACAATTCCAGAAAAGCAAGTGCTGTTAAAACCGAAGGAAACCGTCCGCTGAAATCCTTGAGCGATATGCTGAAAGGAAAGCAGGGGCGTTTTCGTCAAAACTTACTTGGTAAACGTGTTGACTTTTCAGGCCGTTCAGTCATTGTGGTGGGGCCAACCCTGAAAATGCATGAATGTGGTTTACCTAAAGCCATGGCTGCCGAGCTTTTTAAACCTTTCATTATCCGCAAGCTGATTGAAAGAGGTATTGTCAAAACAGTCAAATCGGCAAAGAAAATCGTTGAAAGAAAAGACAATATCATTTGGGAAATCCTTGAAAACATACTAAAAGGACATCCTGTATTACTTAACCGTGCTCCTACACTTCACCGTCTTGGTATTCAGGCATTTCAGCCCAAACTCGTTGAAGGTAAAGCTATTCAGCTGCATCCTCTTGTTTGTACAGGTTTCAATGCCGACTTTGATGGTGACCAGATGGCTGTTCATGTTCCACTAAGTCAGGCTGCTATTCTCGAAGCACAGTTATTGATGCTTTCATCCCACAATATTTTGTCGCCTTCCAACGGCTCACCTATTGTGGTGCCTTCTCAGGATATGGTTCTTGGGCTTTATTACCTCACAAAAGGGAGAAAAAGCACACCTGAAAATCCTGTGAAAGGAGAAGGCCTGTACTTTTATTCACCCGAAGAAGCCATGATAGCATTCGACCATCAGGTGGTTGATCTTCATGCATTTGTCAATGTCAGGGTGCGTAAGGTTGACCATGATGGAAATTTCTATCATGAAATTGTTAATACAACGATTGGCCGGGTTATTCTTAACCAATATGTTCCTGAAGAAATTGGCTTTATTAACGATATTCTGACCAAAAAATCTTTAAGAGATTACATTAACGAAATCTACAGGTTAGCCGGATACGAAAAAACGGCTAAATTCCTTGATGACATCAAAGACCTTGGATTCCATTATGCTTTTATTGGCGGGCTTTCCTTTAATATTTCCAATATTCCTGTTCCTCCTGAAAAAGAAGAGCTGATAGCTCAGGCTCAGGCTGAAGTGGAAGAAATCACCGAAAGTTATCTGAATGGTTTTATTACCAACAATGAAAGATATAATCAGGTGATCGACATCTGGACAAGAATCACCAACTCTGTTACCAAGCATCTGCTGAAACATTTGTCGGAAGACCTTGATGGCTTTAATCCTATCTATATGATGCTTGATTCAGGTGCAAGGGGTTCCAAGGAACAGATTCGACAGCTTGGCGGGATGAGAGGACTGATGGCAAAACCTAAAAAACACGTTTCAGGTGGTAATACCGGTGAAATTATTGAGAACCCTATTATTTCAAACTTTAAAGAAGGTTTGTCGGTTCTTGAGTACTTTATTTCCTCACACGGTGCTCGTAAAGGTTTGGCTGACACCGCTCTTAAAACAGCAGATGCCGGTTATCTGACCAGAAGGCTTCATGATGTTGCACAAGACGTGGTGGTCAGGGAAGAAGACTGTGGAACATTGAGGGGACTTACCATTTCAGCACTGAAAGATAACGAAGAGATAGTCGAATCGCTTTATGACCGTATTCTTGGCAGGGTAGCTCTGCATGATGTTTACCATCCGCTGACGGGTGAACTTATTATTGAAGCCGGACAGGAAATTACTGAAGAGTTAGCACAGAAAATTGAAGACAGCCCTATCGAAAGCGTTGAAATCAGGTCGGTTCTGACCTGCGAATCACGTAATGGGGTTTGTGAAAAATGTTATGGACGTAATCTCGCCAACAATCAGATGGTGCAGAAAGGAGAAGCTGTGGGTGTCATTGCCGCACAATCCATCGGAGAGCCGGGTACCCAGCTGACACTCCGTACTTTCCACGTTGGTGGTGCTGCTTCCCAGATCGCTTCTGAAAGTTATATCAATGCAAAAATTGATGGTATCCTTGAATTCTCAGCAATGAGGACTGTCAGGTATGAGGAAAATGGAGAAGAAAAAGAAGTTGTGGTCAGCCGTACAGGAGAAATCAGAATTCTGGATAAAAAACTGAGAGCTGTCATTTATACCCACAACATACCTTATGGTGCTTTGCTGAATGTAAAAGACAATACAGAAATCAGAAAGGGCGACCGTATCTGTTCATGGGACCCATATAATGCCCTTATTATTTCCGAATATACCGGTACTATCAGATTCAAAAATGTTATCGAGGGTATTACCTATCGTGAAGAAGCTGATGAGCAAACCGGCCACCGTGAAAAAGTGATTACCGATACCAAGGATAAGACAAAAATACCTTCCATTTTTATTGAAGAAAATGGTGAGATTATTAAGGATTACAATGCCCCTGTTGGTGGTATCCTCAAAGTCGAAGACGGAGAAAGAATTCATGCAGGCCAGATATTGATCAAAATTCCTCGTTCTACCACAAGAACAAGGGATATTACCGGTGGTCTGCCACGTGTTACCGAACTCTTTGAAGCAAGAAATCCGTCAAATCCGGCTATCATCAGCGAAATTGACGGTATAATCAGCTTTGGTTCTGTTAAAAGAGGTAACCGTGAAATCATTGTTACTTCCAATCAGGGTGATGTTAAAAAGTACCTTGTGCCTCTGTCCAAGCATATTCTTGTTCAGGAAAACGACTTTGTGAAAGCCGGAAGTCCTTTATCTGACGGTGCCATTACCCCGGCAGATATTTTGAAAATCAAAGGACCTTATGCTGTTCAGCAATACATCCTGAACGGAATTCAGGAAGTTTACAGGCTTCAGGGTGTGAAAATCAATGACAAACACATTGAAGTCATTGTCAGGCAGATGATGCAGAAGGTTACTATTGAAAATCCTGGTGACACCAGATTCCTTGAAGGAGATGCAGTTGACAAGTTTGAAGTGATCAAAGAAAACAACTGGATTTACGATAAAAAGGTCGTTATTGACGAAGGAGATTCCCCAAGCCTTAAAAAAGGACAAATCATCAGTGCCAGAAGGTTAAGGGAAGAAAATTCAAACCTGAAACGTAAAGACAAGAGACTGGTCGAAGCCAGAGACGGTATTCCGGCCACAGTAAGTCCGTTGTTACAGGGGATTACCCGTGCAAGTCTGGGAACAAACAGCTGGTTGTCGGCTGCTTCATTCCAGGAAACCACAAAAGTATTGAACGAAGCAGCAGTAGCAGGAAAAGTTGACCTGATGTTCGGACTTAAGGAAAATGTCATTGTCGGGCATAAAATACCTGCAGGAACCGGTTTGCGTGAATTTGAAAATCTGGTGGTAGGTTCAATGGAAGAATATCAGGAATTGTTAGGAGAAGAATAATAGAAGAATATGGATGATCAAAAAAAACATGGAAATGAAATTAATGTAGAGCTTCCTGAGGAAATTGCAGATGGGATTTATTCCAATCTGGCTATCATTACACATTCACATTCAGAATTTATCATTGATTTCATTAAGATTATGCCGGGAGTGAATCGTGCGAAAGTGAAATCAAGGATAATATTGACTCCTCAGCATGCGAAAAGACTACTTCGTGCATTGCAGGACAATATCCAGAAATTCGAAAATCAGTTTGGCCAAATCCGTACTGATGACGGATATGAAGGTATTCCTTTGAATTTTGGCGGACCTACTCCTCAGGCCTGATGAAAAAAATATTTTTTTATAGTTAATTAATTTTGAAAAGAGTTTATACCTTTGCAGTCCAAAAAAATTGAAATAATTTTATTGTATGCCAACGATACAGCAATTAGTTAGAAAAGGGCGGGCGGAAGTTATTAAGAAAAGTAAGTCCCCTGCGCTCGATTCTTGTCCTCAGAAAAGAGGAGTATGTACCAGAGTATATACAACGACTCCCAAAAAGCCGAATTCTGCCATGCGAAAAGTTGCAAGAGTCAGATTATCAAATGGTAAGGAAGTTAACGTGTATATTCCGGGTGAAGGACATAACCTTCAGGAACACTCCATTGTTTTAATCAGGGGAGGTAGGGTGAAAGACTTGCCTGGTGTGAGGTATCATATTATCAGGGGAGCTCTCGATACCCTCGGTGTTGACGGTCGTAAACAGGGAAGATCAAAATATGGTGCAAAACGTCCAAAACAAAAAAAATAGCAGATCATGAGAAAAAGCAGACCAAAAAGGCGTGAAATTAAACCTGATCCAAAATATGGTGATGTTGTTTTACAGAAATTTGTCAATGCGCTGATGTGGGACGGAAAAAAGAGCGTTGCATACAACGTGGTTTATGGAGCTTTGGACATCATCAAAAATAAAAACAAAGAAAAACCGGAACTTGAAGTTTTTAAAACAGCATTATATAATGTCATGCCCGTTGTGGAAGTTAAAAGTAGAAGAATTGGTGGTGCCACTTTTCAGATTCCAACCGAAATCAATGAAAGCAGGCGCATGTCGCTGGGCATGAGATGGCTATACGGCTTCGCCCGTAAAAGAAGCGGACGCTCTATGGCTGAAAAACTTGCTTCCGAAATTCTTTCTGCCTACAACAATGAAGGTTCAGCAGTAAAGAAGAAAGAAGATACACATAAAATGGCTGAGGCCAATAAAGCATTTTCGCATTTTAAAGTTTAATACTCGTGGTTGTAATGGTTAAAACGGATTTGAGCAAACAACGGAATATTGGGATTATGGCTCATATTGATGCCGGAAAAACCACTACGACCGAACGTATTTTATATTACACAGGTATTAATTACAAAATCGGGGAAGTTCATGAGGGTGCTGCTACCATGGACTGGATGGTTCAGGAGCAGGAAAGAGGTATTACTATCACCGCTGCTACTACCCGTGTTTTTTGGAATTTTAATAATACCGAATATACCATTAATATTATAGATACTCCCGGACATGTTGACTTCACCGTTGAAGTTGAGCGTTCGCTGCGTGTGCTCGATGGTGCCATTGCTCTGTTCTGTGCTGTCGGAGGGGTGGAACCTCAATCGGAAACCGTCTGGAAACAGGCAAATAAATATCATGTCCCAAGGATTGCATTTATCAATAAACTCGATCGCCCGGGCGCTGACTATTTTGGCGTAATCGAACAGCTTAAAACCAAACTGGCTGCCAATCCTTTGCCACTGTTTATCCCTTTTGGTGAAGAACTTACATTTACCGGCAATATTGATGTCATCAACCAACGCGTTCTCATCTGGGATGAAAATGACTTTGGGATAACCTATTACCATGCCGATATTCCTGATGATATGGTTGATGAGGTGAAAAACCTTAGGAATCAGCTTATTGAAACCATCAGTGAATACGATGACCACATCCTTGAAAAGTACCTTACTTCTGCAGAAGATATTACGGCAGAAGAACTCGATTCAGCCATCCGTAAGGCAACGATTGAAATGAAAGTTACCCCTGTTTTTTGTGGAGCTTCCTTTAAAAATAAAGGTATTCAGCCATTGCTTGACGGGGTAGTTAAATATTTGCCTGCTCCCAACGACCTGCCTGCTATCGAAGGCGTAAATCCTTATACAGAAAAAGTTGAACATCGGCAGATTGATGCTGATGAGAAGTTCACTGCACTTGTCTTTAAAATTGTTACTGATCCTTATGTCGGAAAATTAGCTTATTTCAGGGTTTACTCCGGCACCATGGAAGCAGGTCAGGAAGTGCTGAACGTGAGAACGGGTAAAAAAGAAAGATTGTCTCGTCTGTTTCAGATGCATGCCAACAAGCAGAATCCCATCAAAGAAATACAGGCAGGTGATATAGCCGCAGGTGTTGGCTTCAAAGATATTAAAACCGGAGACACACTTACCGATGTCAAAGCTCCGCTTTTTCTGGAGTCAATAGATTTTCCTGAACCTGTTATTGGTATTGCTGTTGAGCCTAAAACTCAGGCCGACATGGATAAAATGGCTATCGCATTGAACAAACTGGCTGAAGAAGATCCTACTTTTAATGTCAAAGTCAATAACGAAACAGGGCAAACGGTCATCAGCGGAATGGGAGAGCTTCATCTCGAAATTATTTTAGACCGTCTCAGGAGAGAATTCAATATCAACTGCAATCAGGGTACACCCGAAGTAGCCTACAAAGAAGCATTGACCAAATCAACCCGGCATCGTGAAGTTTACAAAAAACAAACAGGAGGAAAAGGTAAATTTGCTGACATTGAGTTTGAATTGGGGCCTGCTGATCCTGGAGTAAAAGGCGTTCAGTTTATCAATGAAATAACAGGCGGAAATATCCCTAGGGAATTCATACCGGCCATTGAAAAAGGTTTTAAAATGGCCATCAACAATGGTGTTCTGGCCAGCTTTCCGGTTGAAGCAGTGAAAATCAGGCTGATAGATGGTAGCTATCACCCTGTTGACAGCGATTCCCTGTCGTTTGAATCAGCTGCCAGACTTGGTTTTCGTGAAGCCGCCAAAAAGTGTGGAGCAGTGTTGATGGAACCCATCATGAGTGTGGAAGTAGTAACACCCGAAGAATATCTGGGCGATGTGATTGGCGACCTGAACCGCAGACGCGGACAGATAGAAGGAGCTGATATCCGTGGAATTTCTCAGATTGTCAAGGCAAAAGTTCCTCTTTCTGAGCTGTTCGGGTATGTTACCGTTTTAAGGACACTTACTTCAGGACGTGGACTTTCGACAGTTACCTTTTCACACTATCAGATTGTACCAGAAGATATTCAGAAAAAAGTATTAGCAAAAATTAAAGGAGATTTCTTTTTTAACTAAGAAATAAATATGGGAACTCAAAAAATCAGAATCAAATTAAGGTCTTTTGACTATAGCCTGGTGGACAAATCGGCTGAAAAAATAGTCAAAACGGTGAAGATTACCGGAGCCATTGTGAACGGGCCAATACCTTTACCTTCAAAAAGAAAAATATTTACAGTACTTCGTTCACCACACGTCAACAAGACTTCCCGTGAACAGTTTGAACTTTGTTCTCATAAGAGATTAATAGACATTTACAGTACAAGCTCGAAAACAGTGGATGCATTGATGAAGCTCGAATTACCTGCAGGTGTTGATGTAGAAATAAAAGTATAATTATGGTAGGCATTATTGGAAAAAAATTAGGCATGACAAGGATTTTCACCGAAGCTGGTGAAAACATAGCCTGTACCGTTATTCAGGCAGGGCCCTGTGTGGTTACCCAATTGAAAAACATTGATAAGGAAGGTTATAATGCTGTTCAGCTGGCATTTGGCGAAAAGAAGGAAAAGAATACATCAAAAGCTTTAATGGGTCATTTCAAAAAAGCCGGTACCACACCTAAATCAAAATTGGTAGAATTCAGAAATCTGAGAAAATATCCGGGTGTTGAAAAAATCAAACTCGGAGATACCCTCGATATTAGCATTTTTAATGAAAATGAATGGGTTGACGTAACCGGTATTTCCAGAGGAAAAGGATTTCAGGGTGTTGTCAAACGTCATGGGTTCAGCGGGGTAGGAGGAGCCACCCACGGTCAGCACGACAGGCTCAGGGCTCCGGGTTCTGTTGGCGCTTCGTCATTCCCTTCCCGTGTTTTTAAAGGTTTGAGAATGGCTGGCAGAACAGGAAATAAAAAAGTTAAGATTATCAACCTGCAAGTGGCCAGAATCGACAGAGAACACAACCTCATGTATCTGAATGGCCCCGTACCGGGATATAAAGGTTCATACATTATTATTGAGAAATAAAAGACTATGAAAGTAGAAGTTTATACGATAAATGGTGAAAAAACTGACAGGCAGATTGACCTGCCGGATGAAATTTTTGCCGTAAAACCTAACGACCATGCTATTTATCTGGATGTCAAAAGGATTATGGCTTCATTTCGTCAGGGAACACACAAAGCTAAAGAAAGAGCAGAGGTTTCCGGTTCAACAAAAAAACTGAGAAGACAAAAAGGAACCGGAGCTGCCAGGGTGGGTAGTATTAAAAACCCATTGTTCAGAGGAGGCGGAAGAATATTCGGCCCGCGTCCCCGCGATTATGCCATCAAACTCAACAAGAAAGTCAGGGAGCTGGCACGTAAATCTGCTTTAAGCTACAAGGTGATTGAAAACAAAATCAAAGTCGTTGAAGATTTCGATTTTGAACAGCCAAAAACAAAAGAATTTGCAACAATTTTAAAGAATCTTCAGGCCAAAGACAGCAAGAATCTTTTTGTCGTAAATATTGAAAAAGAAAATATTTATTTATCAGGCAGAAATCTGTCAAATACCTATATTTGCCCCCCTGAAAATTTGAATACCTACGTGATTTTAGACAATGATTTGCTTGTTTTGACCGAGAGTTCTGTTGAAATTATTAAAAAAACTTTTTTGAATTAGGAAATATGAGCGTGATAAAAAGACCCGTGATTACCGAAAAGTATTCGTCAATGGGTGAAAAACTCAACAAATATGGGTTTATTGTCGATAAGAAGGCTTCAAAAGAATCAATTAAAAAAGAAGTTGAAAAGCTTTATGGAGTGGAGGTCATGCAGATAAACACCATTATTTACGGAGGAAAACCGAAGACCAGATATACCAAAAAGAATATCATCAAGGGAAGAACAAGAGGATTCAAAAAAGCAATAGTAACGCTAAAAGAAGGACAAGTTATTGATTTCTATAGTAATTTATAAGTAAGATGACTTTAAAAAGATTAAAACCAATAACCTCAGCACAGCGTTTTGCAGTAGTAAACGCTTATGAAGAGTTAACAACCAACCAACCTGAGAAAAGTCTGCTTGTCCCGGTCAGGAAATCTGGCGGAAGAAACAATCAGGGTAGAAGGACGATGCGTTATATCGGTGGAGGACATAAACAAAAATACCGTCTGATTGATTTCAAACGCGATAAATTTAATATTCCGGGCACTATCCAATCGGTGGAATATGATCCAAACAGAACTTCGTTTATTTCGCTGGTCAAATATGCAGACGGAGAAAAACGCTATATCATTGCACCCAATGGCGTAAAAGTAGGTCAGAAGGTTGAAAGCGGAGAAGTAGCTCCTGAAATTGGCAATGCCATGAAGCTGAGCAATATTCCGTTAGGTTCTTTTGTTCATAACATCGAACTGCATCCCGGAAAAGGAGGAGAGCTTGCCCGTAGTGCCGGTACTTATGCCCAGCTGATGGCTAAGGAAGGCAAATATGCCGTTTTAAGAATGCCCTCAGGCGAAGTTCGCAGGGTACTCGTTAATTGTATGGCCACCATAGGAGTAGTTTCCAATCCTGATCACAACCTGGTTAAAAAGGGGAAAGCAGGGAGAAATCGCTGGCTGGGAATTCGCCCGCGCAACCGTGGTGTTGCCATGAACCCGGTTGATCATCCCATGGGTGGTGGTGAAGGTAAAGCTTCCGGAGGTCATCCCCGTTCACGTAAAGGACTCTATGCCAAGGGAAAGAAAACAAGAAGCAAAACAAGATATAGCAATAAAATGATTATTGAAAGGAGGAAAAAGTAGTTTATGGCAAGATCAATTAAAAAAGGCCCTTATGTTTCATTTAAACTGGAAAAGAAAGTCCAGGAACTGAATGAAAAAAACAAAAAGGCCGTTATTAAAACATGGTCAAGAAGGTCGATGATTATCCCCGACTTTGTAGGCCATACCTTTGCTGTACATAATGGAAACAAGTTTATCCCTGTATATGTTACGGAAAATATGGTCGGACATAAACTTGGTGAATTTGCACCTACCCGTAACTTCCGTGGTCACCCTGTTAAAAAATAAAGCATGAAAACAACAGCTCATCTTAAAAACGTTCCATATTCACCTCAGAAAATGAGGTTAGTGGCTGATTTAATCCGTGGAAAAAGTGTAGAAGATGCTTTGAATATTCTTAAATATCAAAGCAGGAAAGCCTATGCAACGGTGCTGGAAAAACTGCTGATTTCAGCTATTCATAACTACAGAAATATTAATGAAGACAGCAGGATTGAAGAAAGCGAACTTTTCATTTCCAAACTGATGATTGACAATGGAAGCATGCTGAAACGTTTACGTCCTGCTCCTCAGGGAAGGGGCTACCGTGTCAGGAAACGCTCTCATCATATCACACTCGAAATTCAGTCTTATAATGAAAATGATTATACGATTGAAGAACAAAATGAAAATATTGACGAAAACATTCAGGAAAATATAGCAGAATAATTTATGGGACAAAAAGTAAATCCGATAGCATTACGACTTGGTTTTATCAGGGGATGGGAATCAAACTGGTATGGCGAAAAAGATTTTGCCGCAAAACTTATGGAAGACCATCAGATCAGACAATATGTCAATGCACGTTTGTCGAAGGGTGGTATTGCCAGAATAGTAATTGAAAGAACATTAAAAAGAATTACTGTAACCATTCATACCTCCCGTCCGGGACTGGTCATCGGAAAGGGTGGCAACGAAGTTGATAAACTCAAGGAAGAATTAAAAAAGCTTACAAATAAAGACGTACAGATCAATATTTACGAAATAAGAAGACCGGAGCTTGAAGCCCAGCTGGTAGCAGAAAATATTGCTTCACAAATCAGGGCAAGGATGAGCTACAGAAGAGCCATGAAAATGGCAGTGGCTTCAACCATGAGAGTCGGAGCGCAGGGAATAAAAATTAAATGTTCGGGAAGATTGGGGGGCGCTGAAATGGCAAGGACTGAAGAATATAAAGAAGGACGTATTCCTCTTCATACTTTCAGATCCGACATTGACTATGCCCATGTCGATTCGCAGACCATCTACGGAACAATAGGTGTAAAAGTATGGATATGCAAAGGAGAGGTTTTCGGAAGAAGAGACCTTTCAATGAACTTTGGCGTTTCGACAGATAAGACGAGAAAAGCTCCCAAAAGATTAGGACAGAGAAAAAGAAAGTAAGTGAACTGAAAAATTAACAGAAATGTTACAGCCAAAAAAATCAAAATTCAGAAAGGTACAGAAAGGCAGGATAAAAGGCGTTGCCATCAAAGGTGCTGAAATAGCATACGGCAGCTTTGGATTAAAAGGACTTGAGCCGGCACGTATCACTTCAAATCAGATTGAAGCAGCCCGTATTGCCATCAACCGTTATCTGAAAAGAGAAGGGAAAATGTGGATACGCCTGTTCCCCGACAAGCCAATTACCAAAAAACCTGCTGAAGTCAGGATGGGAAAAGGAAAAGGAAATCCTGAGTATTGGGTAGCTGTATGCAAGCCTGGGAAAATAATTTTTGAGATAGAAGGCGTTTCTTACCAACTGGCTAAAAGAGCGCTCGAACTGGGTGCACAAAAACTGCCCCTTGCTACTAAAGTAGTAGTCAGAAAAGATTATGTAGAAGAAAACGTATAAAAGAGCCGGAGTTATGAAATACAAGGAAATACAGGATCTGACCAATAAGGAATTAAAAGACCTGATAGAAGAAGAACAGATTCGCTATGTAAAAATGAAGCTGACACATAAAATTTCTCCTCTTGACAATCCGATGAAAATCAGGGAAACAAGAAGAAAAATAGCCAGACTGAAGACAGAATTGAGAATCCGGCAATTAAATGAAAATAAATAAAGCATGGAACAAGCATTAGTTGAAAGGAACAGCAGAAAGGTTGTAACAGGAAAGGTTGTTAGCAACAAAGCCGACAAAACCGTTATCGTTGCAGTTGAAAGACGCGTAATACATCCGAAATATAAAAAGACCATCAGGAAAACATCCCGCTACATGGCACACGATGAAGACAATGAATGCGGAATTGGAGACTTTGTCATGCTGATGGAAACCCGGCCTTTAAGCAAGAGAAAAAGATGGCGTTTGGTAAAAATAGTAGAAAAAGCCAAGTAAAATGATACAGAAAGAAACCAGATTAAATGTCGCTGACAATAGTGGTGCAAAAGAAGTTCTTTGCATCAATGTGTTAGGAGGAACACGCAGAAGATATGCAAGAGTGGGCGATTTAATTACCGTTACTGTTAAATCAGCAATTCCCACCAGCAACATTAAAAAAGGTACGGTATCTTTAGCTGTTGTGGTCAGAACAAGAAAAGAACACAGGAGAAAAGACGGAAGCTACATCAGGTTTGACGACAATGCCTGTGTGTTGCTCAACAATGCTAAAGAGCCGGTTGCTACCAGGATTTTTGGCCCGGTTGCCAGAGAGTTGCGTGACAAACAATTCATGAAAATAGTTTCATTAGCCCCTGAAGTTGTATAAGTTATGAAAAAGGATAGAATAGATTACAAGCCGAAGATTAAAAAAGGTGATACCGTAATGGTCATCTCAGGCAACTACAAAGGTAAAACAGGCAGAGTACTTGAAGTAATTTACAAGGAAGAAAGAGCCATTGTTGAGGGGATCAACATTATTTCCAAACATACAAAACCAAATCAGAAAAATACTGAAGGTGGCATTATCAAAAAGGAAGCCCCGATACATTTATCAAAACTCATGGTGGTCGATCCGAAAACCAATCAACCAACACGGGTTGGCAGAAAGTTGAACGAAAAAAATATTTTGGTCAGGTATTCAAAAAAATCAGGGGAGGTAATTGACAAATGAACTACATACCTAACTATAAAAAGAAGTATTTAGAGGAAGTTATTCCGGTATTAAAGGAAAAGCTGGGCTATAAAAACACTATTCAGGTGCCTAAGCTGGAAAAAATTTCCATTAATCAGGGTGTAAATGGTGCTGTGGCAGATAAAAAACTGGTTGACAAGGCAGTGGAAGAGTTGACTCTGATTGCCGGTCAAAAAGCAGTTCCAACTTATGCCAGAAAATCTATCTCAAACTTCAAACTTCGTCAGGGAATGCCTATAGGTGTTAAAGTTACGCTCAGGGGCGACCGCATGTGGGAATTTCTTGAACGTCTGATTTGCATTGCCTTACCTCGTGTACGCGACTTCAGGGGAATAAACGATGCAGGCTTCGATGGAAGAGGAAATTATACGTTTGGCATTACTGAACAAATCATTTTCCCCGAAATTGACCTCGACAAAGTGTCAAAAATCAACGGACTCGACATCACCTTTGTTACCTCTGCAAAAACAGACAAAGAAGCTTATGTATTACTGTCAGAATTAGGATTACCTTTTAAAAATAAAAATCAGGAATAAATGGCAAAATTATCAATCATAGTCAGGAACCAAAAGAGAAAAAAGCTGGTCGATAAATACGCAGAAAAGCGTAAAGCATTAAAGGAAATAGGAGACTGGAAAGCATTAGACCTGCTGCCCAGAAATTCTTCACCTGTGCGTCTGAGAAACAGATGTCAGATAACAGGAAGGCCGAGAGGAAACATGAACCATTTTGGCGTGTGCCGTAATGTTTTCAGAGAAATGGCTCATAAAGGTATTATTCCAGGTATTAGAAAAGCAAGTTGGTAAAAACAGATATATTATGGATAGCATTGGAGATTTTTTGACCATCATCAGAAATGCCTCAAAGGCCAGAAAAAGAATTATTGAGGTTGAGGGTTCTTTTGTGAAAAATGAAATAACAAGAATTTTATTTGAACAAGGCTATATTTTGAATTACAAAATTGAAAATACATCACCATCAAGAACAAAAATAAAAATAGCCCTGAAGTATGACCCGATTACTGGTATATCTGCAATTAAAAAAATCGGAAGAATTTCGACACCCGGTCTGAGACAATATCGTGGAAAAGATGAACTTCCCCGGATTATTAATGGGTTGGGTATTGCCATTGTTTCAACTTCCAAAGGAATAATGACCGACAAGGAAGCACGAAAAAACAATGTTGGTGGAGAACTTATTTGTTATGTTTATTAAAATGTTGAGCAAATGTCAAGAATAGGTAAAAAACCGGTTACCATACCTGCAGGCGTTCAGGTGAATATCTCAAAAGGGAATTTTATTACCGTAAAAGGCCCGAAAGGAGAACTTTCGCGACAATTCAGCCCTGAAATGATTTTTAAAATAGAAGGTAATATTTTAACTGTCGAAAGGCCAAGCGAACAAAAACGTCACCGTTCACTTCACGGATTGTCAAGGACGCTGATTGCCAATATGATTCATGGAGTATCAGAAGGATTCACTTATCAGCAGGAAGTCGTAGGTGTAGGATATAAAGTTAATTCAAACGGACAAAATCTTGAAATGTCCCTGGGCTTTTCACATGACGTTGTTTTTATTTTACCCGATGAAGTAAAAGTAACAACTGAAACCCTTAAAGGTAAAAACCCGGTCATTACGCTTCAGAGCCACGATAAAGAGCTGCTCGGACTGGTTGCATCAAAAATCAGAGCTTTACGTAAACCTGAACCATATAAAGGTAAAGGTATTAAATTCGTTAATGAAACTATTAGAAGGAAAGCTGGTAAAACAGCCGCTGGATAAAAAATACAGATATGGATAGCATAAAGAAGAAAAGACAGAGAAGATTAAGAATCAAAATGGGGATCAGGAAGAAGATAAAAGGCACTCCTGATATTCCGAGGTTAAGTGTTTTCAGAAGCAACTCACACATTTACGGACAAATCATTGACGATATTCATGGAATAACACTGACTTCAGTAGGTTCCTTAAAACCTGATTTTGATGTCAAAGGAAAAACCAAATCAGAAATAGCCAGACTTGCCGGAAAAAGACTTGCTGAAAAAGCTGTTGAAAAGAACATCAGTAAAGTAGTATTCGACAGGAATGGTTTTCTATATCATGGACGTGTGAAAGCATTTGCGGAAGGTGCAAGGGAAGGCGGATTGCAATTTTAACTAAAAAAGTGCTGAAAAAATGGATCATAACATAAAAAGAATTAAAACGAGCGAAATAGAACTCTCAGAAAGAGTAGTTGCCATCAACAGGGTTACCAAGGTTACCAAAGGTGGACGTACCTTTAGCTTTGCAGCTATTGTCGTGGTTGGAAATAATGACGGTGTCATCGGATTTGGATTGGGAAAAGCAAGAGAGGTTACAGAAGCCATTGCCAAGGGTGTCAATGATGCCAAAAAAAATCTGCTTCAGGTACCGGTAGTCAAAGGAACCATTCCTCATGCCCAGACCGCAAAGTTTGGAGGAGCAAAGGTGTATTTGCAGCCGGCAGGACCTGGTACAGGAGTAGTGGCTGGGGGTGCTATGCGTGCTGTACTCGAAAGTGCCGGAATTACTGATATTCTTGCCAAATCAAAAGGATCTTCCAATCCTCATAATGTAGTTAAAGCTACCGTACGCGCACTGACTGAAATGAGAGATGCCTATACCGTTGCAAAAGTAAGAAATATTGAATTAGATAAAGTTTTTAACGGCTGAATATGAGAGAACTTGAAATAACACTGGTGAAAAGCCTTATCGACAGGCCTGTCAAACAACGTAAAACAGTCGAAGCACTGGGCTTGTCGAGAGTAAACAGTAAGGTCTGTCATACTGAAACCCCGCAGATTCTGGGAATGATAGAGAAAGTTAAACATTTGGTGAAAGTAGAATATAAGTAAAAAATATGGATTTAAGCAATCTAAAACCAGCAGAAGGATCGGTTCATAAAGCAGGAAAAAGGCTTGGACGCGGAGAAGGTTCAAAAAAAGGTGGTACCAGCGGCAGAGGTAGCAAAGGTGCCAAATCAAGATCGGGTTATTCCCGGAAAATAGGACATGAAGGAGGACAGATGCCTCTCCAAAGAAGGGTACCCAAATTCGGATTTAAAAATCCAACAAGAGTGGAATATATTCCTGTTAACCTCAGCAAGCTTCAGGAGTTACACGATAAGTATCAGATTGAAAAATTCGATCTGGAAACCTATCAGAAGTATGGACTGGTATCAAAAAACAAACTGGTGAAAATACTTGGAAAAGGTGAACTGACGACAAAACTGGAAATCGAAGCACATGCTTTTTCTCAAAGTGCATTGAACAATATTGAAAAAAATGGTGGCATAGCAACAAAAATCAAATAAATGCGGAAGCTGATACAAACCATACAAAACATCTGGAAAATTGAAGACCTGAGAGTCAGGGTGTTATTTACCCTTGGCTTTGTAGCCATTTACAGATTAGGTTCTTACGTGGTTTTACCAGGAATTGATCCCAACGCCTTGACTGCTTATCAGAAACAGGCCAGCGAAGGTATTCTCGGACTGATCAACTTATTTGCAGGGGGTGCTTTTTCCAGAGCTTCCATTTTTGCGCTTGGCATTATGCCTTATATTTCAGCTTCTATCGTTATTCAGTTACTTACAATTGCTGTCCCTTACTTCCAGCGTCTTCAGAAAGAAGGTGAATCCGGCAGAAAAAAGATGAATCAGATTACAAGGGTTCTGACCATTGCCGTGACTGCTTCTCAATCGGTTGCTTTTCTGGTAAACCTTCGAAATCAGGCAAGCGGGGCAATTGTTTCCGTTACTCATCCTGAGGTGATGTCTCCGGCATTTTTCATGATGACCAATATCATCTTACTTACCTGCGGAACCTTGTTCGTCATGTGGCTGGGTGAAAAAATTACCGACCGCGGCATCGGAAATGGTATTTCTCTCATCATTATGATTGGTATCGTAGCACGTCTTCCGTTGGCTCTCTTTGCCGAATTCGACATGCGGCTGAGCGAAACCGGTGGCGGGCTGGTCGTGTTTTTCATTGAAATTGTTGCCCTTCTCTTTGTCATCCTGGGAACAATACTGTTGGTTCAGGGGACTCGAAGAATACCTGTTCAATATGCTAAAAGAATCGTTGGTAACAAACAATATGGAGGTGTCCGCCAGTATTTGCCACTAAAGGTTAATGCTGCCGGTGTGATGCCTATCATCTTTGCTCAGGCAATTATGTTTATACCTGCCACCATTGCCCAGTTTTTCCCCAACAGCAGTGCATGGAGAGGTCTGGTCGGGGCACTGAATGATTATACCTCTTTTGGCTATAATTTTATTTACGCTCTGATGATAATATTATTTACCTACTTTTACACAGCAGTTACCATCAACCCGACCCAGATAGCAGACGATCTGAAACGTAACGGTGGTTTCATCCCGGGCATTAAACCCGGCAAAAAAACAGCCTCCTACATCGACTCCATTATGAGCCGTATTACTTTTCCGGGGTCAATTTTCCTTGCCTTTGTAGCCATTATGCCTTCTTTTGCAAAAATGTTTAATGTCAATACACAGTTTGCTCAGTTTTTTGGCGGAACATCCCTGCTGATTATGGTGGGGGTTATTCTGGATACTCTGCAACAAATTGAAAGTCATTTGCTGATGAGACATTACGATGGTTTAATGAAATCAGGAAGAATAAAAGGAAGAACAGGAACAACAGGAACATATTGATAAACTATGGGAAAACAAGACGCAATAATAGTCCAGGATGGAATAGTAACTGAAGCATTGCCAAATGCCATGTTCAGGGTCCGTCTGCAAAACGGACATGTGATTCTTGCCCATATTTCAGGTAAAATGCGTATGAACTATATCCGCATTTTGCCCGATGATAAGGTTAAGGTCGAAATGTCGCCTTACGACCTCTCAAAAGGAAGAATAATTTTCAGATATAAGTAAAGATTATGAAAGTAAGAGTATCTATTAAAAAAAGAAGCCCGGAGGACAAAATTGTCAGAAGAAAGGGGAAATTATTTGTGATTAACAAAAAAAATCCAAGAAATAAACAAAGACAAGGATAAACTATGGCACGTATTCGAGGAATTGAATTACCCAATAAGCGTGGCGATATTAGCCTGACTTATATTTATGGAATAGGAAAATCATCAGCCCGTAAAATACTTGAAAAGGCAGGCGTTGATTTTTCCTTAAAGGTAGATAAGTGGACAGACGAACAGTTGGTAGCTATCCGTAATATTATTAACGAAGAGTACAAAACTGAAGGTGAATTAAGGTCGGAAGTTCAGATGAACATAAAGAGGCTGATAGATATCGGATGTTATCGTGGAATACGTCACCGTAAAGGATTGCCTGTCAGAGGACAACGGACGCATACCAATGCACGCACTCGTAAGGGAAAGAAAAAAGGAGCAATTGCAAATAAAAAACAAGTCGGTAAAAAATAATTAAATGGCAAAGAAACAAAGAGTCAGAACGGTTAAGAAAAGAAAGGTCGTTGTTGACCCAATAGGAATTATTTTCGTCAAAGCAACATTCAACAATATCATTGTAACCATTACCAACAGTAGTGGACAGGTGATATCATGGTCATCAGCCGGAAAAATGGGATTCAGAGGCTCAAAGAAAAACACACCTTATGCCGCACAGAAAGCAGCAGAAGACTGTGCCAAGGTAGCTTTTGAGCTGGGTGTCAGACGTGCCGATGCTTATGTGAAAGGACCGGGTGCAGGACGTGATGCAGCTATCAGAACCATCAATAATACAGGGATTGAAATAACCTCTATTCACGACACTACGCCCATCCCCCATAACGGATGCCGCCCCCCGAAAAGAAGAAGAGTTTAATTGTTGAATAAAATTAAGAAAGAAAATGGCAAGATACATAGGTGCAAAATCAAAAATAGCCAGAAGATTTAAAGATCCTATTTTTGGCCCGGATAAAACTTTAAGCAAAAAATCATCACCGGCTGCCAGAAGAAAGGGTAAAATGACTGAATATGCCATTCAGTTACAGGAAAAACAAAAAGCAAAATATACTTATGGTTTGCTCGAACGTCAGTTCAGGAACCTCTTTGAAAAAGCCGCCAGAAAACAAGGTAAAACCGGTGATAACCTGCTTAAATTTCTTGAGGCACGTCTCGATAATTCCGTTTACCGCCTTGGTCTGACACGCACAAGGGCAGCCGCACGCCAACTTGTGATTCACAAACATGTCATGGTCAATCAGCGGGTAGTAAACATTCCTTCTTTCCAGCTAAAACCGGGGGACATCATTTCGTTAAGGGAAAAATCAAAATCTCTTGAACTGGTTCAGAATGCCCTGAGCTCGAAAAGAAATCATTATCCGTGGATTGAATGGGATAATGAAACCAAAACAGGAAAATTTGTCAATTATCCGGAAAGAGAAGAAATCCCTGAAAACATCAGGGAAAACCTCATTGTTGAATTCTATTCCAAGCAATAAAAATAATAATAATTATGGGAGTTATTCCTTTTCAAAAACCAGAACGTGTAATTATGCAAAAATCCTCTGATTCAAAGGGGGTTTTTGAATTCTATCCTCTCGAAAAAGGATATGGTGTTACTATTGGCAATGCTATCAGACGTGTTCTTCTTTCTTCTTTAGAGGGCTTTGCTATTACTAACATTAAAATTGATGGCATTGAGCAGGAGTTTTCAACTATCGAAGGTGTCAGGGAAGATGTCGTGAATATTGTTTTAAACCTGAAACAGGTCAGATTTAAACAAATAGCTGAAGAAAACGAAGAAAAAGTGTTCGTTTCTATTTCAGGTAAAGATGAATTTCTTGCTGCTGAAATCGGAAAAGCTTCAAACTGTTTTGAAGTATTAAATCCCGAATTGGTTATCTGCAGCATGGAACCATCCGTACATCTTGATATGGAAATCATTATCAAAAGAGGCAGAGGTTATAAAACCATTGAAGACAACAAAATTCCGGATGCCCCGATCGGAATGATTACCCTTGATTCGGTGTTTTCACCTATTAAGCATGTCAAATATAGTGTTGAAAATTTCAGGGTAGGGCAGGATACTGATTTTGAAAAACTTATTCTCGAAATCACCAGTGATGGGTCCATTCATCCTGAAGATGCCTTAAAAGAAGCAGCCAAAGTTTTGATGCAGCATTTTGTTCTTTTCTCTGATGAAAAACTGACTCTTGACGAAGAACTGAAGAAGGAAGAGAAAAAAGTGGATGAAAAATTCCTGCAGATGCGCAAACTGCTGAAAACCTCCCTTACCGACCTCGATTTATCGGTCAGAGCCTACAACTGTCTGGCTTCTGCCGGAATTCAGACTTTGGGAGAACTCGTACAGTATGACGTTGCTGACTTGTTAAAATTCAGAAATTTTGGTAAAAAATCATTGATAGAAATAGAAGAACTGGTGAAAGAAAAAGGACTGACCTTTGGAATGGATATTTCACCATATAAAATAGAAACAGAACAGGAGTAAGACGATGAGACACGGGAAAAAAATCAATCATTTAAGCAGAAAATCAGCTCACCGTAAAGCCTTAATGGCGAATTTGGCTTCATCATTAATTTTACACAAAAGAATTACAACAACAGTAGCCAAAGCCAAAGCATTGCGTAAATATGTTGAGCCGCTGATTACCAAGGCAAAAAACGATACCACTCATTCAAGACGTATTGTTTTTAGCTATCTGAAACATAAAGATCCTGTCAAGGAATTGTTTGATCAGGTGGCTGTGAAAGTTGCCGAAAGGCCGGGTGGATATACCAGAATTATCAAAACTGGTTATCGTCTGGGCGATAATGCCGAAACCTGTATTATCGAGCTGGTGGATTACAATGAATTGTATGTGAAAGAAGACAAGAAAAAAGCCACCCGCAGAAGAACCCGCAGAGGACCTGCTAAAACTGCTGCAACTGAGACAACCCCTGTTGAAAAAGCACCGGTTGAAACCAAATCCGAAGAGCTACCTCAGGAGCCTCAGGTTGAACCAGTAGCCGGAGAATCTTCTGAAGAACCCGCTGCTGAAAGTGAAACAACCGGACAGGAAGAAACAAAAGAATAATTTAATTAAGGAGAGGAGTAGTTTTTTCATACATGTTTTTTTAGTGCCTTTGAGCCTCCCCGGCCAAAGGCACTTTTTTTAGCTTAATGTTATTCTCTTATTTCTTTTTCACATCCTCTGAAATGATTTTCAGCTGACTGTTTCCTGTCAGCATTTATCTTTGCTGCTTATGAAGAGATACCTTGTAAAGCTTAATAATCCGTTTATTTTAGGCTTGATGATTTTTGTTCTGGCGGCTTGCCACGAAAACTATGTCCCTAAGCCAAGGGTTTATCAACGTATTTACTACCCCAGACATGACTATCAGCTTGCCAGTACTGATTGCGGATTTTCGTCTGAAATACCGGTTTATTCGGTTTTAAACCACGACAGCAGTCACAATGCTGAACCATGCTGGTTCAATCTGGTGTTTCTTCCTTTCAAAGCTAAATTACATTTGAGCTATAAGCCTGTCAATCAGTATAATACACTTGATGCGCTGAAAGAAGATGCCCGAAACCTGGTGTACAAGCATACCGTTAAAGCAGATGAAATAGAAGAAAAACTTTTTTTTACACCCCAGGGAAATTCCGGGATATTTTATGAATTGAGTGGAAGTACGGCTACGGCAATTTCATTTTATCTTACCGACAGCACTACGAACTTTATCAGAGGAGCACTTTATTTCTCATCAAGAATCAACAGAGATTCACTCGATCCGGTGATAAATTTCCTGAAAGCAGATATTCAGCATTTTATCGAGACCTTGAAATGGCAAAATCATAAATAGTCTTTCCTGAATGGAAAATATTTTAGACACACCCATTGAATACCTGAAAGGTGTGGGACCTGTCAGGGCTGCTGTGTTAAATAAATATGCCGGAATATCTAATTTCAATGATCTGTTAAATTATTTCCCTTTTCGCTATCTCGACAAAAGCAATGTTTACAAAATAAAGGATATTGTCTCTGATTCCGTTAATATTCAGCTTCTTGGTGTGATTACGAATATTTATGAGGCTGGTGAAGGGCCTTCAAAACGTTTAATAGCTGAATTACAGGATGATACCGGAACTATTGAACTTGTTTGGTTTAAAGGTTTGAAATGGCTAAAAAGCTCGCTGAAAACAGGATATGAATATTTTGTTTTTGGAAAACCTGTTATCTTCAGAGGCAAATTCAACATACCTCATCCCGAAATGGAACTGAGTACTTCAAGGGAAGAAAAACAAATAAAACTGAAATTTCAGCCTGTTTACAGCACCACCGAAGGGCTTACCCGTAAGGGACTCGACAGCAAAGGCATCATGAAACTTCAGTATGAACTGTTGACAAGGGTTTTACCTGAAATTCACGAGATATTACCTCTCAGCATGCTGAAGATACTTCAGTTCCCTGAAAGGGCAGAAGCTTATCGTCAGATTCACTTTCCGACTGATATCGGAATACTCGAAAAAGCAAGGGAGCGTTTCAAATTTGAAGAATTCTTTTTTCAGCAGTTTGAACTGTTAAGTTACCGCAGAAACAGAGAGCTTAAGGTAAAGGGCTATGTTTTTTCTGAGGTGGGGAACTTGTTTAAAACATTTTTCCATGAGGTGCTTCCTTTTCAACTGACTGAGGCCCAGAAAAGGGTGATACGCGAAATCAGAAATGACATGAAAAGCGGTAAGCAAATGAACCGCCTGCTTCAGGGGGATGTTGGCAGTGGAAAAACAATTGTGGCATTGCTCTGTATGTTAATTGCTGCTGATAATGGATTTCAATCGGCTTTGATGGCCCCGACTGAAATTCTTGCTCAACAGCATTTTAAAACCGTTTCAAAATTATTGTCAGGTTTGCCGGTTCAGGTGGCATTAATTACCGGCTCAACCTCCCGAAAAGAAAAAACTATGATCATCAAAGGAGTGGAGGCCGGAGAAATCACTATTCTGATAGGCACCCATGCCTTGATTGAAGATGATGTCAGGTTTAGAAATCTCGGCTTTGCTGTGATTGATGAACAACATAAATTCGGAGTGGCACAGCGGGCAAAAATGTGGCTCAAAAGTGAAATTCCGCCTCATGTTTTAATCATGACTGCAACGCCAATTCCCCGGACACTGGCCATGACATTTTACGGGGATCTGGATACATCGGTGATTGATGAACTGCCTCCGGGACGAAAAAACATTATAACCCGTCATGTCTATGACAATTCCCGGGAACAGGTTTACGATTTTATCAGAAAAAAAATTCTGGAAGGGAGGCAGGTTTACATTGTTTTTCCACTGATTGAAGAATCAGAAAAGCTGGATTTGAAAAATCTGATGGATGGATACGAACAATTAAAAAGCTATTTTCCCGAACCACACTACAGACTTGGTATTGTTCATGGCAGGATGAAAACGGAAGTCAAAGACAGGGAAATGGAAAAATTTGTGAATGGCACTACCCATATCCTTGTTTCCACAACTGTTATTGAGGTTGGGGTAGATGTCCCGAATGCCACAGTAATGGTCATTGAAAGTGCAGAAAAGTTTGGACTGAGCCAGCTTCACCAGTTAAGGGGCAGGGTGGGTCGCGGAGGCGAACAATCCTTCTGTATCCTGATGTCATCTGTTAAACTCACCCATGAAGCCCGTAAAAGGCTTGAAACCATGACAGCTACGACAGATGGTTTTAAGATTGCAGAAGTTGACCTTGAACTTCGTGGGCCGGGCGAATTGACCGGAACACAGCAAAGTGGTGTTTTAAACTTCAGAATTGCCAGTCTGGCAACCGATCAGGCTATTTTGCAGACGGCCAGAAAACTCGCAAAACATCTGATTGATGCAGATCCACTTCTGACCTTGCCTGAACACATTCCCCTGAAAAAATACCTCTCCCTTTTGTGGAAAAACAAATTCTACTGGGGGAAAATTTCCTGATTACTGATGATTGCTGATAAGTTCCCTGAGTTTTGCGGCAGCTTGTTCAGCCCCGTTCTTATCTGTAAATGTCAATGAAGTAAGTCCGTTCATTTCACTGAAAGAAGTGCATTTGACATCAAAACATTTTTCTTCATTTTTACTCTTGAACTGTAAGGAAAAACTTCCTCCTGAAAGTTCTTTTACTGCTACTTCTCCGATTTTCCGGAAAGGCAGTTTGACCACACATGATTCACTGGTAAAAACCAGCATGTCAGTTTTGTTTTCAACGGTGAAAACACGATGATACTTATCGTATTTTGCACACAAATCGTTGATTTCTTTCAGCAGTTTATCTGAACCTTTTGAACCTTTTGAGGCTGTGCTGCCCTTGCCACCTGATGTTATTTTCAATAGCTTGTTCAGGTTTGCACTCACTTTCTGGGCATATTTTTTATCGCTCATGGTAATAGCGGTTACGCTATCCATTTCATCAAAGCTTGTGCACTGAACGTCAATGACTTCCTCATGTCCTTTCGTTGAAAAAACTACCTGATAGTTTTCTTCGCTGGGTCTGGTATAGATGCTGGCTATTTTATCTGCAGGTATTTCAACTGTGCAATACTCACTTACCATGGTAAGTATTTGTGTCGATTCATTGTAGGAAAATACACGCTTGTAAAGGTCGTATTTTTCGCACCATTCATTGATATCATCAAGGAGGTCTTTGACTTTTTTGCTTTGGGCATTAACATTTAGCATTGGTATTAAAATCATCAAGCTAATGATTAACAATACATTGATTCTGAGTTTTTTGTAATTGTTCATTTTCGTAATTTTAAAAGTTTAGAAAATTATATACCTGTTGTCAGGCATTGGTAAATAAAAAAATCAGCAGATTTCATTGCTGAAACCTGCTGATTTTTAAAAGTTATGAAAATTACCAAGTTATTGAATAAAAATGGTAGATGTCAATGTTTCCTTATTAGATACGGATAGTTTAACCAGATAAATACCCTGGGGCAAATTTTCAGTTGTCAGACGGATAATAGATTGTTCTGAAGTGAGGTTGATAATTTGTTTGCCTGTAATGTCAGTCAGAATGCACGAAGTGGTTGTTCCGCCAAAAGGATTGACGATATTAATTACTCCATTCGATGGGTTTGGATAAATAAGTAGTTGTGACTTTCTTTGTTCGTTGATTGCGTTTGGCTGGTGAAGAATGAAATCGCTGATGAATCTTGGATTGATCTGATAACCATCGAGATAAGGAGGAGTTGAGGTGCTGTTGTACTGACCTCCAAAACCTATCAGGTTAAAGGAAGTATCAACAAAATTGCTGTCGAATGCTTCGCAAAGGTCATCAATGCGGATGACAAATGTATCGGTGCCGTTGGTAGCTCTGATATTATAGCCGGAGCTGGCTTTTGAAGTTGTATCTACTATAGTCAGATTCATAATCTTAACGAGAATATTTTCAGTTGATTCATCCAGTTTGGTAACGACTACCGGAGTTGGCTGTGCCTCATTTGTAGAAAGTAAAACGATGGAATCGGGCATAATTTCCAATAACCCTCTGTATTGGGCTATTTTCCCGATAACTCTGATTTTATCACCCGGTTTTGCCTGATAAGTAAGACCAGCGCTTGCATATTGGAAAACATTAATTCCTCCTGTTGCATCGGCCATCCAGAATTGCTGGTTGGTGGCATGGAAATTCTGGGAAAAAACAACTCCTTCCAGTTTGCAATAAACATTCAATGAATCAGCTACTCCCTGATTATCAACTTTATTGATTTGGGAGATGGTGTACATTGGAATGGGTTTGGGGAACAATTCATTGACTGCTCCCGGGGTAGGTTTGGTAAAGGTGAAATTCCCTGTTCCGTTTGGATAGCGGCCAAAAGTAGTATCATCTTTTTGTTTATTAAAAACAATTATATCTGAAACAACCACATTTGGATTGGTCAACAGCAACATGCCTCCGTCTTCTTCAACTTCAAAATTGGCTTTAAGCGGATAATTGTTGCCGGAATTGTTGCCATAAACAATCAGATAGCCATTGGAAACAATACTGGTATCGGGAAACTGCCACATGGTTTTATTGGTGGAGTCATTGCTTAAATACCAGTCTTTGAGAGATACATTATTGGCGTTTGGATTGTAGATTTCAATCCAGTCGTCAGAATTTGACCCGTTAGCCAGAAATTCATTAATAACCAGCTTGTCATAACTTTGAGGAGGGGTAAAGGTGTGTTTTCCGATGTCAGTCCATGTATTTTGAGGATAAACAATCCACTCCGAACTTGCAGCATCGGTGCCTGCAGCAGCATCCCAGTCTTTATTCGGGCCTAAAACCTTTGGTTTTCTGACCATTGTATGGTCTGCAGTGGCATTGGCTACGCCTGCTACTGCCCAACCTGTTCCGGGATTGACCAGGTCATACCTGCCGATGTAATCGATGACCTCAACATATAACGTATCAGTGCCCGAAATGACTGTATCGGTCTCGGTTGTTCCTTTCTGAACCAGTTTGCCTAAACCTCTCGCATCATTCCCATTAAATGATACCACCAGGGTAGTCGAACTGTAAGAGATTTTTTCATCTGCATAAGGGAGAATGGATGTAGCATCTGCCTGTGAATTGGCTATTACCCAAACATCATTATTGTGGAGATATTTACCTGCCGGAAATTTATGCGTGCTTGCCCCGTTCCATGCAGATCCATTGGAGGAAATTAAGATGACATAATCCGACAACAATACAGAATCTCCGGTTCCATTGAAAATTTCAATGTACTTGTGATTACTTGAGCCTTCTGCATATTCTGAAAAGAATAATTCAAGCGCTCCCTGACCCATCAGGTTTGAACCCAAAATCATTGACACTGCGGTCAATGCTAAAAAGCGTATTTTTTTCCTCATAGCTTGTTATTTTTATTGTTATTACTGAAAAAGATTTATGCAAAATTACTCTTGACCATTAAATCTGCAATATTTTGTGGATAAATTCTTTGACTTTATTGCTTTTTGCAGATGAAGATAAATTATTGATTCAAAACTTTATTTTTGCCGCACGTTTTAATCTGATAAATAAGCCTTAATGAGTTTATTAATAAAGAATATCAAGGGGTTGGTTCAGTTTTCCGATGTCGCTCCTTCTTTCCGGAAGGGGGAGGAGATGAAACATTTACCTGTTCTGGAAGAAGCCTGGATAGCAATTAAAAACGGACTTATTGAGGATTATGGTTTAATGACGGAAGATCAGAGACTTTCACATTATTCTGATGCTGAAGTATATGATGCTTCAGGACGGTTTGTTTTCCCTTCATGGATTGATGCTCATACACACCTCGTATTTGCTGAAACACGTGAAGCTGAGTTTGTTATGAAGATTGCCGGCTATTCTTATGAACAAATTGCCAGAGAAGGTGGGGGAATATTAAATTCTGTTGAAAAACTCAGAAAAATTTCAGAAGATGAATTATTTATCCGTTCATACCATCGTTTGCTTGGCTTGGTTTCACTTGCTACGGGGGCTATCGAAATTAAAAGCGGTTATGGTCTGAATACGGAAGCTGAATTGAAAATGCTTCGGGTCGTCAAAAGACTCAGGGAGCTGAATATCATTCCGGTAAAATCTACCTTTCTGGGGGCTCATGCCATTCCGAAGGAGTTTAAACATGATAAAAAGGCCTATATCCGGTTGCTGACAAATGAAATGATTCCGGAAATTTCAAAAGCAGGTCTGGCTGATTACATTGATATTTTTATTGAAGAAGGATTTTTCAGCGTGGAAGATGCAGAAGAAATTCTGGAAATTGCCCGAAAATATCATTTAAAACCTCGCTTACATGTTGACCAGATGACAGCATCAGGTGGACTGGACCTGGCCATCAGATATGGAGCCATCAGTGCCGATCATCTGGAACAAACAGGTGAAAGTGGAATTAACATGCTGAAAAACAGTCAGGTAATACCTGTTCTCCTGCCTTCCTGTTCATTTTATCTCAGGATGAAATATCCTGATGCCCGTAAAATGATTGACAGTGGATTAGGGGTTGTCATTGCTTCTGATTTCAATCCGGGAAGCTCCCCCTCAGGTAACCTGAATTTCAGCCTTTCTCTTGCCTGTATTCAGATGCGTATGTTTCCGGAAGAAGCTGTCAATGCCCTTACTGTTAATGCTGCTCATGCCCTTGAACTTAACAGGGAATGTGGTTTTATCGGCAGAGGTGCCAGGGCAAATCTTTTTATTACTGCTCCCGTACCTTCCATTGCTTTTCTCCCTTATTATTTTGGAAGAAATTTGATTGAAAAAGTAATTGTCAATGGAAAATTTTTCGATGAATATGACTTTCAGTCTAACCATAAATTTTAACTGTTGATATGAAACAATTGATTGAATGTGTGCCTAATTTCAGTGAGGGCAGAGATATGAATATTATCAGGCAGATTACCGATGAGATAGAGAAAGTGGAAGGGGTAAAATTGCTTGATGTCGATCCCGGACAGGCGACCAACCGAACGGTTGTTACTTTTGTCGGAGAACCTGAAAAGGTTGTGAAAGCTGCATTTCAGGCTGTGAAAAAAGCGAAGGAGCTGATTGATATGAGTAAACACAAAGGAGCACATCCCCGCTTTGGGGCCACAGATGTTTGTCCGCTTGTGCCTGTTTCCGGAATTTCCATGGAAGAAACTGTCAGATTTGCCAGAATGTTAGCTGAAAAAATCGGTAATGAACTTGATATTCCGGTTTATTGCTATGAAAATGCCGCATTTACCGAAGAAAGACGCAATCTGGCTAATGTCAGGTCGGGAGAATATGAAGGATTGCCTGAAAAACTCAGGAATCCCGAATGGAAACCTGATTTTGGTCCTTCCGAATTCAGGCCTAAGACAGGGGCCATTGCAGTGGGAGCACGCGACTTTCTGATTGCCGTTAATTTTAACCTGAATACGACCAGCACAAGAAGGGCAAATGCCATTGCTTTTGATGTCAGGGAAAAAGGAAGGCAGAAAATGAAAGATGGAAAACCCCTTCTGGATGAAAACGGGCAGGAAATATGGGAACCCGGTACACTCAAGGCCACTAAAGCTATCGGCTGGTTTATCGATGAATACGGCATTGCTCAGGTTTCCATGAATATTACCAATATCAGCATTACTCCTTTACATGTTGCTTTTGATGAAGTGGACGAAAAAGCCAGAAAGAGAGGGGTGAGGGTAACCGGAACCGAAATCGTTGGTCTTGTGCCGTTGAAAGCCATTATCGAAGCCGGTAAACATTATCTGAAAAAACAACAGCGCTCAGTGGGTGTTTCTGAGGCTGAACTGATTAAGATAGCCATAAAATCAATGGGGCTGGATGATTTATATCCTTTTAAGCCTGAGGAAAAAATCATTGAATATGTCATTGCCGATAAGTCAAAGAAGAAACTTATTGACATGAATCTTACAGCTTTTGCTCATGAGACGGCAAGTGAATCGCCAGCTCCGGGCGGAGGAAGTATATCTGCATATGCAGGCGCACTCGGGGCAGCTCTTGCTACCATGGTAGCCAATCTTTCTTCCCACAAAAGAGGATGGGACGACAGGTGGGAAGAGTTTTCTGACTGGGCAGAAAAAGGCCACCGCTTTGTGGATGAGCTTATTGAACTCGTTGATGAAGATACTAATGCTTTCAACAAGGTAATGGATGCCTTTCAGTTGCCCAAAACAACTGATGAAGAAAGGCAAATTCGTACTCAGGCCATACAGGATGCAACCAAATATGCTATGCTGGTACCTTATAGGGTAATGGAAAAATCACTTGCCTCAATGGAAGTCATCAGGGCTATGGCTCAGTATGGTAATCCCAATTCTGCCTCCGATGCTGGAGTAGGTGCACTTTGTGCTCTAACAGCCGTAAAAGGGGCATTCCTCAATGTCAGAATTAATTCTGCCGGCCTGAAAGACAAGACATTTGTTGAAGAAATGCTGGCAAAAGGTAAATCTATGGTCGAAGCTGCTGAAAGTCTTCAAAATGAAATTCTTCAATTGGTTGAGACTCATCTCTAATCTGGAATCATTCCAGATTATTGTGCTACAATTATTTTGGCTTAATTTGGCAATCATTTTGCAAAACTTAAATAAAAATTAATCCGATGAAAAAGTCATTTATTCTTCTTGGTTTGTTGAGCTTTATGTGTTACTTTAGTTATGCACAGCATATTACCGATGAAACGTCAAAATCCTACTACGATGAAGCCAAAACAAAGCTAAAGGAAGTCTATTCCTTCATTGAAGTAAATACCTTCAGTGAAAAAGGCGATAATCAGATTGTCGGTAAAACCATGAAAAAACATGGTCCTTATTTCTATTACTATGAAAATGGTAAATTAAAAATTCAGGGCAATTACAAATATGATAAGAAGCATGGGACATGGCTCTACTATGACGACAAAGGCAACCTGCTTAAAACCGAAGAATACAAAGACGGAGAATTGATACTTTCGAAATAAAACTGTCTTCAATAACCACAAAAGGGAATCTGCTGGTGCGGGTTCCCTTTTTTTATTCGGTTGCTTTAATTTTCAGATATTTGAACCAAATTTTAAATGCCCTCATTTGAAGATACTGGTCATTCGTTTTAGCTCTATTGGCGACATCGTTCTGACTACTCCGGTTATCAGGTGCCTGAAAAGAAAATTTCCGGATGCGAGGATTGATTTTTTAGTCAAGCCGCAGTACCGTCAGCTTATTTCCTCCAATCCGAATATTGATCATATTATTGAATTTCAGGGAAATATAAGTAGTCTAATCCGGCTTCTCAGAAAAGAAAACTATCATTTTATCATCGACCTGCACAAAAATATCAGAAGTACACTGATACGGTTTTTATTATTAAAACCATGGGTAACATTTTCCAAGCTGAATTTCAGAAAATGGCTGATGGTCAGTTTTAAAATTAACCTTTTACCTCAAAAACATCTGGTACAGCGCTATTTTGAAGCTGTAAAACAAATAGGGGTTGAAAATGACTTTTTAGCCTGTGATTTCTATTTTGATCAGGATCCGGAAATGATTGTCAATCAACTTCTTTCTGATAAAATAACCGGTGAATATTATGTTATCGTTTTAAGCGGAACTTACTTTACCAAGCGCCTTCCGGTGGAAAAAATCTCCGGAATCGTCAGTTTACTGGAATTACCGGTGATTCTTTTGGGAGGGAAAAATGAAGAAGAAATGGCTTCACAGCTTAAATCTGCTCATGAAAATAAGGTGATTGATTTTTGTGGTAAAACAGATATTCAGCAGTCGGCAGCCATCATCAGGAAGGCAAAGGCAGTTTTGTCCGGAGACACCGGTATGATGCACATTGCCGCAGCACTTGGGAAAAAAGTAATTTCTGTCTGGGGAAATACCATTCCTGAATTTGGTATGTTTCCTTATTACGGAGGCGAAAACCCATGGGAGCTCAGGCAAAATATTTTTGAAGTAAAAGGCCTGTCGTGTCGCCCTTGCTCAAAACTTGGGAAAAATACCTGTCCGAAAAAACATTTCCGTTGTATGAATGATCTCGATACAACGGAAATGGCTATTACTATGAAAAATTTGAATTAAGATTTTGGTGAATCAGGCATGTTGCCATGTCCGGGTTTTTCGGGGCCGGATGGCTTTACCGATTTGGAAATAGAATCTCTCATTTCTGTATCAGCCTGGATATTTTTAAACTTATAATAATCCATGATTCCAAGATTACCACTTCGGAAGGCTTCGGCCATTGCCAGTGGTATCTGAGCCTCAGCTTCGATGACTTTGACACGGGCTTCCTGAGCCTTTGCTTTTTGCATCTGCTCTTCTGCAACTGCCATAGCTCTTTTCTGCTCTGCTCGTGCCTGAGCAATTTTTTTGTCTGCTTCTGCCTGATCAGCCTGCAATACTGCGCCAATGTTTTTTCCAACATCAATATCGGCAATGTCAATAGATAATATTTCAAAAGCAGTTCCGGAGTCAAGCCCTTTCTCAAGCACCAGTTTTGAAATGCTGTCTGGATTTTCCAATACAGCTTTGTGATCCGTAGATGAACCTATGGAGGAAACTATGCCTTCGCCAACCCTTGCCAGTACAGTATCTTCACCTGCACCACCTACCAGTTGGTTAATATTGGCTCTGACGGTTACCCTTGCTTTTGCAATCAGCTGAATGCCATCTTTTGCCATGGCAGCAATCGGCTTGGTATCAATTACTCTTGGATTAACTGACATCTGCACGGCATCAAATACATCACGACCGGCCAGGTCGATAGCTGTGGCAAGCTGGAAGGACAGGGGAATATTTGCTTTATCAGCACTGATTAAAGCTTTAATGACATTGTTGACATGTCCTCCTGCCAGATAATGCGTCTCTATTTCATTGGCTGTTACTTTCAGTCCGGCTTTGGTTGCTGTAATCAAAGCGTTGACAATGACAGCAGGCGGAACTTTTCTGATTCTCATCAGTATTAATTGTAAAATACTGATTTTTACTCCGCTGAAAACGGCTGTAATCCAGAGATTTAGCGGTACAAAATAAAGAAAGATCAGTATAAAAATAAATACCGCTATAACGGCAATAATAATTCCTGTAATCGGGTTCATATCTTTAGTTTTAATTTCTGGCAAAGGTAATCTTTTTCACTGAAATTTTTTGGAAGTACCCATAATATAATTTCTTTCTTACTTTTTAATTACTCATGATTTATATCAGTTTTTATTGGCTACTGAGTTTTGTATCTTTACACATAAATTTTGGAGGGAAAATAAAAATCTTTTTATGGACATATTCGATAAATCAGGAAGGTTAAATGTTGAAAAACTGGAATATTCACCTGTTTCAGTACCGGCTCCGGTAGTAGTAAAGCATTTATATTGCCACAATGGCCATGATCTGATATCCCCGCGGGCCAGTTTTAAAGGCGAAAATGGTATTTTGCTGAAGTCGGTAATCGATAAGTCAGAAGGTATGGTCGCTTTAAGTCCGGTTTTTGGTGTTAATTCAAGGATGACAATTGATATTGATTTGATTGATAATGGGATATATAAGTTTTTTTGTCCTGAGTGTCAGGAACAGTTAAAGGTGTTTTCAAATTGCGTTTGTGGAGCACCCCGCATTATACTTTTTGCTGATAAGTCTTTGAATATCAATAAATGTGTATGCATTTGCACTCGCTTAGGCTGCGATGAATCATGCATTATTTCTTCAGAAGATATTATCAGCACTTTCAATCTTTTATAAAAGGAACATAATCAGGTAATTTACTATCATTTTTTTCTCATTCCCCCTCTGCTTCACTTTCCGGTGATGCATTGAGCTCAATTAATAGGTTTGATTTCTCAGCCGGAAGTTCCTGTACATCTTTAAGTTTTCTGGAAATAATATTGGTTCGTTTATTGGCGGCTTCAATCGAATTACTGGCTTCCTGAAGTTTTTTATGCGTTTTCTCAAGTAAATCCCCGAAATATCCAAATTCTTTTTTCACTGCTGACAGTAAATCCCAAACCTCACTGGATCTTTTTTCAATGGCGAGGGTACGGAATCCCATCTGCAGGCTGTTTAACAATGCAGAAAGGGTAGTGGGCCCAGTTATAACTACCTTGTATTCCCGCTGTATCTGCTCGAAGACACCCGTCATTCTTAGTACTTCAGCATATAATCCTTCGAAGGGAAGAAACATAATGGCAAAGTCTGTCGTTCGGGGTGGATCAATATATTTTTCACTGATATCTTTTGCAAACTGCCTGATCTTCATAGCCAGATTTTTTTTGTGCTCTTCAATCTTCTGCAGATCGGAATTGTCGTAAGCATCCATCAGCGATTGATAGTCTTCTGTCGGGAATTTGGCATCCATTGGCAGGTAAACGGTTTTGTTTTTATCTTCTCTTCCGGGCAGTTTAACAGCAAATTCAACCCGGTTGTTGCTGTTCAACTTGGTGGCTACATTTCGTTCATATTGAGAAGGCGAAAGCATTTGCTCCAGTAGATTCTCGAGCTGGTATTCCCCTAAAACACCTTTTGTCTTGACATTTGAGAGAACTTTTTTCAGGTCGCCCACCCCTGCTGCAAGGCTCTGCATATCACCAAGCCCTTTGTGAACGGCCTCCAGACGCTCACTCACCAGTTTAAACGATTCTCCAAGTCTCTTTTCAAGTGTGGATTGCAGCTTCTCATCTACTGTTTTCCTCATTTCTTCAAGCTTTTCATCCACTGTTTTTCTCATTTCAGCTACCTTGGCAGCATTATCTTCCTGCAGGTGACGTATTCTTGTTTCAATGGTTTCTCTCATTTTTTCCAGCCGCTCTTCATTCGATTTGGTTAAAGTGTTTAAAAGATTAGTAAAGCTTTCAAACTGAAGCTTTTGCTGATTGGCAAAACTATCCAGCTGTCCTTTTTGCTGGTTGGCAGTTGTGTCCAACTGGTTTTTCTGCATGTCTGAAATTCCTTTCATCCCGTTGAGCAGGCTATTTTGAAGCTCTTCCCGCATTTCACGCATCAGTTTTGACGATTCTTCCCTGTTTCTTGAAAACTCATCTTTTAATGATTTGTCTAATAAATTCAGCTGTTGCTCAATTTTTTCCAGCTGGCCGTTGATGTCCTGCTCTTTTCCAGTTGGTTTAAAAATTTTAACAATGATGACAATCAGTAAAACAATTGTGATACTCAATAATGTTAAAGTCAGTGTTTCCATTGAAAAAAAAATTTCGTGCAAGATAAACATTTCAAAAATACCTGAAGAAAATCTGTTTTTAAATTCAATAGGCAGCAAAAACGCTTATTTTTAAAAAATTTCGGGGAAAAATTTGGAATTTATTGGAAACCATGTCTTAGTTTTGCATTGAAACCTTAAAAGAGTTTAAACAATTTAAACCATTTTTTAGCAAACATCAAAATAAATTAATTATGGCAAGTATGGTCAGAAGAACATTAATTATGGGAGCTGCCGGAAGAGATTTTCACAATTTCAATGTGTTTTTCAGAGGCAATTCCAATTATAAGGTAGTAGCCTTTACAGCAACACAGATCCCCGGCATTGACGACAAAAAATATCCTGCTGAGCTGGCAGGCAAAGACCTTTATCCTGACGGGATTCCAATTCGCCCTGAAGCTGAGTTAAAAGACATCATTATTAAGGAAAAAATAGATCTGGTAGTTTTTGCCTATAGCGATGTACCGCATGAAAGAGTCATGCATGCCGCATCTATTGCCAATGCAGCCGGTGCTGACTTCATGTTGATGGGCGCCAACCAGACAACCCTTGAAACCTCAAAACCTGTCATTTCTATCTGTGCTTCACGTACAGGTTGTGGTAAATCACAGACAACCAGAAGAGTGATGGAAATCCTGAACAGTCGTGGGTTAAAAGCCGTTGCTATTCGTCATCCCATGCCTTATGGTGATCTGGTAGCTCAGAAAATTCAGCGCTTTGCCGATATTTCCGATCTGGCAAAACACAAATGTACCATTGAAGAAATGGAAGAATATGAACCGCATATTACACGAGGCAACATTATCTATGCCGGTGTTGATTATGAAGCTATTCTCCGCGAGGCAGAAAAAGAAGCCGATGTTATCGTTTGGGATGGGGGTAACAACGACATCCCGTTTTATCGCTCAACCACCAAAACCATCAGAATTGTGGTGGTAGATCCTTTAAGGGTAGGACACGAAATGACCTATCACCCGGGTGAAACCAACGTAAGAATGGCCGATATCGTAGTTATTAACAAAATTGACAGTGCCAATCTCGATGACATTACTGAACTGAGAGACAATGTCAAGGCTTTGAATCCGTCAGCAATCATTGTTGAAGGAGCTTCACCCCTGACCGTTGACAAACCGGAAATAATTCAGGGGAAACGTGTGTTGTGTATAGAAGACGGTCCGACCTTAACTCATGGTGAAATGACTTTTGGTGCAGGTATTGTTGCCGCCATGAAACTTGGCGCTGCCGAACTGGTTGATCCACGTCCTTGGGCAGTAGGTGAAATTGCCCAGACATTTGAAAAATATCCGGACATCGGCACCTTGCTACCGGCCATGGGTTATGGTGAACAACAGATTAAAGACCTTGAAGCCACCATCAATGCAACTGATTGCGATGTGGTCGTTATCGGTACACCCATTGATCTGAGAAGGCTTTGTAAAATAAATAAACCGGCTGTCGTGGTTGGGTATAACCTTCAGGAAATCGGCTATCCGACTCTTGAACAACTGATACAATTATAAGTATGTAGATAACGTCAGAATCCGGAAGCGTTTTATTATTCGACATTCCGGGTTCTGGCTTTAATTTTTTAATAATAAATAACACCTTATGAAAAAACTGGCAGTAGTAGCTTTTGGAGGTAATGCACTTTTAAGAGGCGATCAGAAAGGAACAATCGGAGAACAGGAAAGAAATGCATACGAAACCTGTGAAAAGTTGCTGGTACTGATCAAGCGGGGCTATGATCTGGTCATAACCCACGGAAATGGGCCTCAGGTAGGTAATATCATGCTTCAAAACGATGCAGGACGCAAACTATACGGCATACCTGAAATGCCCATGGATGTATGCGGAGCATTTTCACAGGGATTTATCGGCTATGTCATTGAGCAACAATTACGTAACGTATTATCAGCCAATGATATTGACAAAGATATCATCACAATTGTTACTCAGGTTCTTGTCCATAAAGATGACCCGGCATTCAAAAATCCGACAAAACCTGTCGGTCCGTTTTATACAAAGGAAGAAGCAGACACGATAGCAAAAGAAACAGGTGCGATTTTCAGGGAAGATCCGAGGGGAAGGGGCTGGCGCAAGGTGGTTGCATCCCCTAAGCCGATGATGATTACCAATGTCAAGTCTATTGAAAAGCTTTCACGGGACGGGCAAATCGTTATTGCAGTTGGCGGGGGAGGCATTCCGGTTCACTATGTCAAGCCAAATACCCTTGAAGGGATTGATGCTGTTATTGATAAAGATTTGGCTTCCTCATTGCTCGCTACTCAGATTCATGCCGATAAATTTTTCATCCTGACCGATGTCCCAAAGGTGTGCATTAATTTTAATACGCCACAGCAGAAGGAAATTGACAGGATGACCATTACCGAAGCTCAGAAATATCTCGAAGAGGGTCATTTCGCTGAAGGGAGCATGGCTCCGAAAATCAGGGCTGCTATTCGTTTTGTAACCTCAACAGGTAAAGATGCTATCATTACCGAAACTACAAAACTTGGCATAGATGATGGAGGGACAAGAGTCGTAATTGTTTGATGACTTGATGATGTTAAACAAAACTTTGTATAACTTATTCATTTGCTTAACCTTATAAAAAATAATCATTATGGCATTTAATCTAAAGAACAGGCATTTTTTAAAGGAACTTGATTTTACCCCCCGGGAAATTAAATTTCTGCTTGATTTATCATTTGACCTGAAGAAAGCCAAATATACCGGGACTGAACAACCAAGACTGAAAGGAAAAAACATAGCATTGATTTTTGAAAAAACTTCAACCCGTACCCGTTGTGCTTTTGAAGTAGCCGCTTTTGATCAGGGTGCTCAGGTAACCTATATCGGCCCGACCGGAAGTCAGATCGGTCATAAGGAAAGCATGAAAGATACGGCACGTGTGCTGGGCAGAATGTATGACGGTATTGAATATCGTGGCTATGGGCAGGAAATTGTCGAAGAACTGGCAGCTTATGCCGGTGTTCCTGTCTGGAACGGTCTCACCACTGAATGGCATCCTACCCAATCATTAGCCGATGTGATGACCATGCTCGAACATACCGACAAAAAACTGCATGAAATAGCTTTCTGCTTCATGGGCGATGCCAAAAACAATGTCGCTAATTCGCTGCTTGTGATGGCTGCCAAGCTGGGAATGGATTACCGTGCCATTGCACCTGCTTCCTGCCAGCCTTCAAAGCAATTGGTTCAGACATGCCTGGAAATAGCCAAAGAGACAGGTGCCCGCATTACCGTTACTGATAAGGTGGAAGAAGGACTTAAAGGTTGTGATTTTGTTTACACTGACGTATGGGTTAGTATGGGAGAACCCGATTCTGTCTGGGAAGAACGTATCAGATTGTTAAAGCCATATCAGGTTAATCAGCAAGCCATGAAAATGACGGGTAATCCTAAAGTCAAATTTTTACATTGCCTGCCGGCTTTCCACAACAGGGAAACAAAAGTTGGGGAGGAAATTTATCAGAAATTCGGACTCGATGGAATGGAAGTTACGGAAGATGTGTTTGAAAGCGAAGCTTCCATTGTCTGGGATCAGGCCGAAAACCGCATGCATACCATTAAAGCTGTGATGGTTGCTACGCTCGGATAAGATAAAAGAACATCATACTCTGTGAATACAGGGGGTAAACCCGCTTGTAAGATATTTTGAGTGTCAGACAGCAAACAGGCAATCAACCTGACCTTTTATCTGCACTTTTTAATGAAGGTCGAGGCTGTGAAGCATATATATCAGGTGCTCAAGGGATTTTAGAATTTCGTCCATATATTCACTGACACCCCTGACACTTCCCGGAAGGGTAAAGACAAGGGTCTGACCCATCACTCCGGCTACTGCCCTGCTGACAAGTGCCTGTGGCTTTTCCTGTCCATATTTAAACCGAATGAGTTCCATGATGCCCGGTATTTCTTTAGTCAGCCTTGGTTTGACTACATCTACAGTTATGTCTGCCGGCCCGATACCGGTTCCACCTGTGGTAATCAGTAAATCAATGTTTTCTTTTTTTGCAGTATCAAGTAAAATCTCCAGCGATTTTGCATGATCCGGAATTATTATGGTATCGATATGGTATTTCCTTTCTTTTTCCTCAAAATACTGACGGAGATACTCCACTACTTTTGGTCCGCTTTTATCCTCATATTCTCCCTTAGCAGCGCGGTCGCTCAGGGTAATTACCAGTATTTTAAATTCTTTGGGATGATATTCCAGAAAATCACCGGCTTTAATTTTTCCACCTTTAATTATTCTGGTAAAAATTCCTTCAACCGGCATAACGCAATTGCCAACTTCCCTGAAAATCGCACACCGGTCGCCATGACATTTTTTCCCGATCTGGGTTACCTCAAGTTCTACCGAATCGTTACTGAAGCGATCGAGCGGATGCGTTTTAAATAATTCCATTCCTTCAGTGGTGAGGTTTTCGGCAAACTCTCCAAAGGCAACTTTTCTTCCTGCTGACTGTTCAAACTTTCTGAAACTTTCAATCCCCAACAGACTGATTTCCCTGTTTTTAAAGCCGGCATGGGCATCGCCCACTACTCCCTGATCATTGATTTCAATAATACTGACAGGCTTTTTGATAGTCCCTTTTTTCTCAGAAATATTTACTGACAAAATTTTGATTCCATTCATCCTTTGAGTTTTTATTATCTTCCTGGTTCCGGAAAAATATCATGCGGCTCATTTTTCCATACGATATTGGCTATCCACCACCGGCCTTCCTTGTAAATCAGCTGGAAACTGTTTACCCCTCTCTGGTTGGTGGTCGTACCATCTTTATTGAACAATGTAGATTCAAACGTGCTGAAAACATTGGCAATATTATCGGCTGTCTGAACATTTCTTTCAATTTCGTTTTCATAGTAATCATGTTGTTTCAGGACGGGGTCTATCATTTTGATAAAGTCGTCAAGTGATCCCTGAAAAAACTCTCTTTCTCCGCTTTTCTTTTCTTTAAGTGAAATAAAAGTGGCGCCTGGCAGGCAGAAAAACCGAAGTTTAGTCCAGTTCCGTTCTCCGGCTGGACCGCTTAAAATATCATAAACTGCTGTAATCATGGTATTTATGGATAAAACTTCCATGGAGTCTGATAAGGTAATGGTTTTCGTTGATTTTTTCTGTGTAAAACCATTTAAATGAACTCCAATCAGCAGGATGGCCAAAAGAAAACAATGTTTTTTCATTTTCTACCCTCTTATTTTAGGTTTAACTGCATTTTTTATGACTTCACAAGATATGAAATTCTCTTTGATTAACGCTCAGAAATCCTGAATATTTTCCTTTTTCTTGCTGATTAATCTGATGTTGCCGATGACCATACTCTTATCAACAGCCTTACACATATCGTAAATGGTCAGAAGTGCAATGCTGACAGCTGTCAGGGCTTCCATTTCGACACCTGTTTTTCCTGTACATGAAACCATGCTTTTTACCCTGATCCCTCCATCTTCTGTTTTGCAGGTAACTGAAATCTTGTTGATAATCAAAGGATGGCAAAGCGGTATAAGCCTGAAACATTCTTTTGCAGCCTGAATGCCTGCAATTTCGGCTACAGTCATGACGTCTCCCTTTTTGATCGAGTTTTCATGAATAAGTTGAAGCGTTTCATCCTGCAAACTGATGAATCCTTCAGCTTCAGCCGTTCTGAGCTGATCAGTTTTCTGGCCTACATCCACCATAACTGCTTTGCCTTTTTCATCCGTATGGGTCAGTTTTTTCATACTTTATCCTCCTATATTGCTAAAATAATTTGTCGTATTTATTCCCCCACACCGGGGTTTGTTATTAACTGCCTGACGTATGGCTTCTTCAGCTCCCAATTCCCTGATGTCGTATTCAAGATTATCAAAAAGGCAGGGTTTTAATTTTCCGTTGGCAGTCAGCCGCAGACGGTTGCATATTTTACAGTTCCCGCCCTCTCCATGTTCAACAATGGAAAAGATGCCTTTTTTTAATGACATTAACTTGATATATCGAATGATAAGCCCATGTTTCCGGCAAAATTCTGTTACTTCAAGTGCATCTTTCTCCGAACTGGAATTTTTAACGACACAATTAATTTTAACAGGGGTCAGGCCGACTTCTTTGGCTGCTAATATTCCGTTTATTACATCTTCCAGATTCCCAAATCTTGTAATTTCCCTGAATTTTTCCGGATTTATGGTATCAAGGCTGACGTTGATACGGTGTAATCCGGCTTCCTTAAGTGCTTTGGCATATTTTGCCAGATGAATGCCGTTTGTGGTCATGCCAAAATCAGTAATTCCGGGAACATTGGCTATCATTTCCACAAGTTTCAGAATATCTTTCCTTACAAGTGGCTCTCCTCCGGTTATTCTGATTTTATTTATCCCGAATCTGACTGCTGTTTTAACAAAAACGGCAATTTCTTCATAGGTAAGGATATCACAATGAGGTAATAATTTAACTCCTTCTTCAGGCATGCAATAAAAACACCTGAGGTTGCAACGATCGGTAACAGAAATACGCAGGTAGTTGATTGGCCGATTAAATGAGTCTAACATGAACCAGCTCTCCTTTTTCAATTTTTGATTTGCCGATTTCAATAGAGGCTATCCCAAATGCATCGGCTAAACTGTTGATATGGGCAGAACCATGATATTCGCTGGGAATTATTTCGCCTTTTTCATTTAATACAACAGGGAACCAGGCCATTCGTTCCGTTTGCTTTCTGGTATATTCGATACCAAAAGGGAGATATAGTGGAGCGGGATGGTAGTTTAACCCCATCATGCGGTAAACAGCCGGTTTGACAACTAACTCATATTGAATAAACGAAGAAACAGGGTTGCCCGGCAATCCAAAAATCAGTTTTTGTCCTTTTACCCCAAAAGTGGTTGGTTTACCCGGTTGCACGGCCATCTTCTGAAATTTAATCTCAATTCCCAATTGATTCATGATTTCCGGGACGTAATCAAATTCTCCCATCGAAACACCTCCTGTCACTAAAAGAATATCTGACTTTTCAAGTGCATTTTTAATAGCATTGTACAGCACATCCGCTTTATCTTCTGCTATGCCGAAGTAAAGGGGAATTGCCCGGTTTTTTATAACCTGCCCATATAGCTGATAGGCATTTGAATTCCTGATTTGTGATTTGACAGGTATCTGATCAGGTTCCACCAACTCATCTCCGGTAGAAATTATTCCGACAACGGGTCTCTGATAAACAGTTACTTTTGCCTTTCCGACCGTTGCCAGCAAGGCCAGGTGGGCAGGTTCCAAACATGTTCCGGCTTTTATTACTATTTGACCTTTTTTCAAATCCTCTCCCTGGTACCGGATATTTTCCTTGGTTTTCTCCTTTTTATACCGGATGGTGTTTTCGCCAGTTTTTTCTATATCTTCCACCATTAAAACACAATCTGCACCTTCAGGAATGGGTGCTCCTGTCATGATTTGTGAGCATTCCCCATCATGAATCACTTTTTGAGGAAACTGACCCGCTGCAATAACTTCAATCACCTTTAATTCCCTATGAATATCTTTCATCTTACAGGCATAGCCATCCATGGCAGAGCGGTCGAAAGCTGGCATATCAAGGTCAGAGAATACGTCTTCTGCAATTATCCGGTGAAGAGCTTCCATAAGGTTTATTTCTTCCGGGTCTTTAACTGAAATTGATTCCAGAACAATTTTTATTGCTTTTTCCAGTAGTATCATTCTTTTTATTTTGAAGCAAAGTTAGATATAAGATTAATTCAATAAGAATCCATGTAATTAAGAATTTTCTGAAAGAATATCATTTCAAAAAATTTTTTTTCAGGACATTTAAACAGCAATGGTTTTAAAAGAAAATGAAACGTAAAATAACCTTAAAACAAGAAATTTTTTGAGTGAGAAATAAAGGAAAAAGTATTGCCTCAATTATTTGACAGTCTCAACAGCAAACAATTTTTCGAATAACAGATTTATAAATATAAGAAAATCAATAATGTAAAGGAAGGGAAAAAAATATTTAGAAATTGTTAGTTTTATGAAATAAATATATTATCTTTGCTCTATAAAAAAAGCAACTATGAGAAGGAAACAGTTTATTACAAATTACACGATTGAAGACATGGAGAAACTACTCCACAGCAGGGAGGAGTTTCGGATAGCCATGCGACTGATGACGTGTATTTTGGTTGCAAAGGGTTTTTCTGTCACTGAATTGCAGAAAATCTTTTATTACAAATCCGCTGCAAGATACTTCTACTGGGCTCGTAGATTTAACGAGGAAGGACTTGCCGGACTTGAAGACAGGGAAGGGCGTGGTCGTAAAGCAAAATTAACTGAAGCCGATTATGAAAAACTGAAGAACATCTTATTGAACAGGGCACCTTCAGATTATGGATTGTCCGGAAAAAACTGGAACGGACAAAACATCAATGAATTGATACGCAAGGAATTCGGTGTGGAGTATCAAAAGGCTAATGTTTATATTATGCTGAAAAACAAATTAGGCCTGACCAATAAAAAGTTGTGGCGTATTTAACAAAAAACCCCGCTGAAAAGCGGGGTTTAGATTGCACTCATTTAAGCATCACTTCACTTTGTTAACCAGCTCTTTCCCAGGTTTGAATTTTACAACTTTCTTTTTGGGAATTTTGATTTCTGCTCCGGTTTTTGGGTTACGCCCTTTTCTTGCAGCTCTTTCATTAATGGAGAATGTACCAAAACCTACCAGTGTAATCTTGTCACCAGCTTTCAGTGCATCCTGCGAACTTTTAATGAAGGCATTTAATGCGCCCTGTGCCTGAGCTTTGGTAATGCCAGCACTTTCTGCAATCTTTGTAATTAAATCTCCTTTGTTCATACTAACCTTTTTTAAAAATTAACAAATAATATTCGGAACTTTTCTTCAACAAATATAGTATTAATTACATTATTAGCGCATTTTGTTGAAAAAATTTTTTTTTGAGGATATTTTACCTTTATTTTGCCCCCTTTCTGAATTTACTTATTTTCAATTACTCATTGATTGTTTTGTAACTTTCTAATTATCAATTGTTAAAAGAATAATGTATGCGTAGATGTTTTCTATTACAGTATTTCAGGCTTAAATCTTTTATGCTTATTGCCCTGTGGATAACTTTGGCATTCAATAGTTATGCTGATGGCGGAATGTATCCTGTCAACCAGCTTGACTCTGCTAAACTTAAATCGGCAGGCCTTAAAATTTCTGTAAAAGATATTTATAACCCCAATGGCGTCAGCCTGATGCAGGCAATCGTCAGCCTTGGGGGATGTACCGGAAGTTTTGTTTCTCCGGATGGGCTCATTCTGACCAATCATCATTGTGTTTTTAGTGCCGTGGCGGCTTTATCAACTACTCAAAATAATATTCTTCAAAATGGCTTTTCTGCTGTTGATCGGGAATCTGAAATTCCTTTAAAAGGTATGTCGGTAAAAATCATGATTAATTACGAGGATGTCAGCACAAAAGTGCTGAAAGATGTTGAGAAAATCTCTGATCCTATCAAAAGGAAAGATTTGATTGAGGCTAACATTCAGATGGTTTTGAGAGAAGAGAAAAATAAAAACCCTGATATGATGGTGGAATTATCCGAAATGATGACCGGAAAAAGTTATATCATTATAAGGTACCAGTTTTTTAAGGATGTCAGGCTGGTATATGTGCCACCAAAAGCTATCGGAGAATTTGGCGGAGAAACTGACAACTGGATGTGGCCACGCCATAGCGGTGATTTTTCATTTATTCGTGTTTACACGGCTCCTAATGGCAGCCCTTCGGCTTACTCAGGGGATAATATTCCGCTGAAGCCTTCGAAATATATTCAGATTAATACCAATGGAGTGAAAGAGAATGATTTTATTTTCATTCTTGGTTATCCCGGCCGTACCTTCCGTAACCGCCCGAGTGCTTTTGTCAATTATTCGGAAAAAGTTCAGATGCCTTTTATTGCCGACTATTTTGAATACAGAATCAATGAAATGCTAAAACTATCAGCACAAAATGAAGAAAAGAAACTGAAATATGAATCTCAGATTAAAGCCCTGGCCAATACCTCGAAAAACTACAGGGGAAAACTGAAATCTATGGCTGCTATTAAACTTTACCAGCAGAAACAGGCCGAAGAGCTTCAAATCATTAAGTTATTAAGTCAATCCCCTGAAAAAGCAAGAGAATTTGAGTTGCTACTGTCAAAATTTGACAGCCTGTATGCCGTTTATGCTACAGTCGGTAAAAAAAACCTCTGGTATTCACAGTTTTTCAATGTCTCTCCCAATTTTGAAATTGCCCGGTTGCTGGTTTCCTATTACAAGGCATCTACTGATCCTCAGGTGAATAAAAGTGATTTAGAAAAAATTTATGGAATTACCCGTGCTAAAATTAATGAACTGATTGATAATCAAAATCTTGAGACAGACAGCCTGTTTGTCAGAAGATTGCTTGAAATGGCAATTCAGGAGCCGAATCTATTTTCATGGGTTCATCAATATTTTGGTCAGGAAAATACAGCAGTAAAGCTGACAATGTTTATTAAAAACGCTTACCATTCTTATTTTTCGAATAAGGTACTTATCCTAGGTCTTTTGGATAAACCTGCCAGTATCAGGAAAAGTAAAAACTTGTTTATTCAGTTGGTATTCAGTATGATAGATGATATGGCCAGGACATCTGAAGATTTCAGATTATTAAATTCAACCATTGATGCCTTGCTGCCTCAATATGTTGAACTAAAGATGCTCGCCACCGGCAATGAATTTATTCCTGATGCCAATTCTACTTTTCGCATGACTTATGGCTACATCAGAGGTTATTATCCTCAGGATGCTGTTTATTGCTTCCCTTTTACCACACTTGACGGGGTAATTGAAAAAATGGCACTTGGTGGCGAATATGAATTTTACCAACCTCTCGTAACTGCCATCGACAATACAAGAGTGGTTAGCAATGCTGAAAAACAGTCTGATAGCTTCACAGTGAACTTTTTATATAATGCCGATACTACCGGAGGAAACAGTGGCAGCCCCGTTTTAAACGCCTATGGCGAGCTGGTAGGTTTGAATTTCGACCGTACATTTGAAGCAACTATCAACGATTTTGCATGGAACGAATCCTACAGCCGCTCTATTGGCGTTGATATTCGTTACATTATTTTTGTCCTCGATAAAGTCAGTCATGCAGATTATGTTCTTCGTAATATTAAAAACTGAATGCTTATTAAAGTTCTGATTTTTGCTGCTATCTTTGTCGTTTGAATTTTTTACCTGAAATAGTTATTTTGAGTATTTCAACAACACAGGACTTTTTAAATTCGGGCAAACTGAGTCAGATAAGGAATTCCATTTTTTACGGGGAAGAAATGTTTACATCCCTATCCGGATTGATTTCTTCCGGCAAATATTCCTCTTTCTTTTTTATTTACGATGAAAATTCGTTTAAATTTTGCAGGAAAAAGATTGACAGTGAAATGAGTTACCTGCAACCCGCCCGCCACCTTGTTGTCCCTTCAGGAGAGTCTTCGAAATCATTACATTCAGTAGCTAATATTACTTCAAAAATGCTTGAAGCCGGAGCCGATCGCAATAGTCTGATAATCAATGTTGGTGGTGGTGTGGTGTGTGATTTGGGTGCTTTTTGTGCATCGGTTTTCAAACGGGGAATTGACTACATCAACATACCCACCAGTCTGATGGCCATGGTGGACGCTGCCATTGGCGGAAAAACAGCAGTCAACCTGAACGATTTCAAAAATCAGATAGGAACCTTTCATTTTCCTTTGGCTGTTGGCATTCATCTCGATTTTCTCAAAACTCTTCCGGCAGATGAACTTCATTCCGGCTTTGCTGAAGTAGTTAAGTATGCCCTTCTCTTTGATGCTGAATTATGGGAACAGTTGCAAATCATGTTGAACACCCAGCGTATTGACATCACTACTGAACTGATTGACAAATGTGTATCATTTAAACTGAATATTGTCGAAAAAGATCCTTTTGAAAAGGGAGACAGAAAATTGTTAAATGCCGGACATACTGTCGGACATGCACTTGAATCATTTTCTTTTCAGAAAAATAGCCCCATTTCACATGGAAAGGCAGTTGCGCAGGGCCTGGTCATTGAAAGCTTTCTGGCAAAGGAAATGAAAATGTTGTCTTCAGACCATTATCAGCAAATAGAGCGAAGCATTTCAAATTTTTATGGTGATATAGCAATAGAAGAGGCCGACATCCCTGTTTTAATTGAATTTTTACTGGCAGATAAGAAAAACAGGAACAATAATATTGCCTTTACTTTAATTAAAGCTCCGGCAAATGCTGAAAAAGATATTTTAATTGATAAGGATTTGGTAAACGAATTATTAGTAAAATTTAGCCATGAAGAAAATCAAAATTGAAAGCATTAATCCTAAAATCGAAGGAAAAATCATACTCCCGAGTTCCAAAAGTATCAGCAACCGAGCACTGGTGATCAGGGCATTAAGTGGTCAGAAATTTCCTGTCAAAAACCTCTCAAATGCCGGAGATACCCAAAAATTAATCAGTATTCTTGAAAATGAAAATGAAAAGATAATCAACACAGGCAATACAGGCACCATCATGAGGTTTATGACTGCTTATTATGCAATCAAGGAAGGGGAATGGGATCTGATAGGGTCGGAAAGGATGAAAGAGCGTCCAATCAAGAACCTTGTTGATGTATTAAAAGGCTTTGGCGCTGATATTGAATATCTTGGCAGGGAGGGTTATCCGCCACTGAGAATCAGAGGGAAACAGCTTAAAGGAGGGAAGTGTAAGGTGGATGCTACCGTCAGCAGCCAATATATCTCAGCACTTTTACTCATTGCACCGAAGCTGAAAAATGGCATTGAAATGGAACTCATGGGAGACCCTATTTCCTTCCCATTTATTAAAATGACGCTTAAAATGCTTGAATTTTATGGGATTAAGGTCAGTGTAAAGGGGAAACATATTTATATTGCCCCACAGGAGTATAAACCAGCTAACCTGACTGTGGAAAGCGACTGGTCTTCTGCTTCTTATTTATATGCTTTGACAGCCATGAATGATGACGTTGAAATTGAACTGCCGGGATTGCACAAAGATAGTTGGCAGGGCGACTCCATTGTTGCAAAACTGATGAAACCTTTTGGCGTTGAAACGGTTTATAATAAAAACAGCATTTCAATCTTCAGGACTAAAAGAAAAATCAAAAAGTTTGAATACGACTTCCGGGCCAATCCTGATCTGGCTCCCACTTTTGCGGTCATATGCTCCGCACTCAAAATTCCTTTCCGCTTTGAAGGAATTCATGCCTTACGGATCAAGGAAAGCGACAGGGTTGCCGCCCTTGAAGAACAACTTCAGAAACTGAACATGAAGGTAAGCAGTACGGAGAGCAGCCTGATCGGAGAAGAATCACACCAAATTTCCTTTTTTGACAATGTCATTAAAAGCTACAGCGACCATCGTATTGTGATGAGCTTTGTCCCTGCTCTTTGCTTGCACCGGGAATTAATGATTGAAGACCCCGATGTGGTCGAAAAATCTTATCCGGCATTCTGGAATGACCTTGAAAACCTTGGTATTATGTTCCGTTATGCACTCTAAATCATTGTGAAATGGCTGGAAATAGCTTTGGAGAATTATTCAGAATCACAACCTTCGGAGAAAGCCACGGGCCCCTGATTGGGGTTACCATTGACGGTTGCCCGCCTGATTTGCATTTTAATTTTGAATTATTGAAGACAGCATTATCCCGCAGAAGGCCGGGACAATCAGATGTTACTTCCAGCCGCAATGAACCGGATATTCCTGAGGTTGTTTCCGGAATTTTTGATGGCAAAACCACAGGAGCTCCGATTACCATTCTTATCAAAAATACAGACTCAAAAAGTGAAGATTATCAGCAATATGCAGGTTTATTCCGCCCTTCCCATGCGGAATTTTCTTACTGGAAAAAATACGGCCATTTTGACTATCGCGGAGGGGGTCGCTCCTCTGCCCGCGAAACGGCTGCAAGGGTTGCGGCCGGTGCAGTAGCTAAAATGCTGCTTTCTAAATACCAGATTAATGTGATTGCATTTACCTTTTCCATTGGCTATCTCTCTCTGGAAAATTTAAGTGAAAATATTTCTGAAAATCAGGTGGAAGAAAGTCTGGTGCGTTGTCCTGACAAAGATCTGACAGAGAAAATGCATCAGCTTATTGAGGAAGCAAAAAAACAGGGGGATAGTCTGGGAGGAGTTATCGGCTGCTTTATAAAAAATTGTCCGGCTGGGCTTGGTGAACCTGTTTTTGACCGTTTTGAAGCTGATCTGGCAAAAGCCATGTTAAGTATCAATGCTACCAAAGGATTTGAAATCGGGGATGGCTTCAGGTCGGCTCAGATGAAAGGCTCCGAAAACAATGATTATTTCGGGTTAAACGAAAAAGGGGAGGTCGTTTTGCTCAGCAACCATGCCGGTGGTGTTTTGGGTGGAATTACCACAGGAGCAGATATTTTCTTTAAAGTTGCCTTTAAACCGGTTTCAACGATTCAACAAAATCAGGTTTTTTACAGCAGGGAAGGAGAAAAAGTAATACTTGAGAATAAGCCCGGACGTCATGATCCCTGCGTAATACCCAGGGCAGTTCCTGTAGTGGAAGCTATGGCTGCAATAGTAACAGCGGATCACTTTCTCAGGCAAAAATCCTTGTGTGGCTGAAGATTTATTTGTTTTTCAAACACCTGACGTAATAACCGTTTTCGAACAGATTCTGATAGACAGCGAGGCTGTAATCTTCTTCATGGATTTCCATTGTAAAAGCATCCTCTGCATTGGCAATGGTAGAGCTCCAGAAACTTGTATGCCGGCCTATTCCATAAAAAAAGTCATTGTCTGAAGTATAATCTCCTCCAAGTAATGCATCAAAACCGGACTTTCCACCTTTGATCAGGGAGGCACCTGCCTTTTCCATTCCGCCAAGATAATTGATGAGTTCCATGAATTCTGCTTTGGAAGGAAGATGCCAGCCTGCTGGACAGGCTTTGGTGGCTGCTTTGTAAGTATAAAGATAGCCAAAGGTGTCGCAATATGCCTGCACCTTGTCAAAGCAAAAACTTCCGGTCATTTTGTATTTCAGGTTTTCAGCCATCCACACCTGATTCCCGATTTCAACGGTTTTATAGACCTGCTGATCGCGTGAATCTTTAAAAGTTTGTGATCTGCTTGGAAAAATGTATGCGGAAGTTAGTAATAAAATTAAAAATAAGTTTCTCATAATGAATGTTTTAAAATGTTTTTATACTATACTTTTCCTTCAATTCTTTTCAGCTGACATCTTTCTGAGAATAATAATTTCCAGAATCAACATGAGTAAATTGAATGCCCAGGTGAGGTAAAAGCCATATCGTAAAAGATCTGGCTTATACTTAAAAAATCCGATGCATAGCAAAATGAAAGCAAGTATCAGTAAAATCAGGATATGAACGGGCCTTTGCCTGAAAAACTGAAGGTAAAAGATGAAAACAAAAATAAAGGCGACAATACCGAAAATCAATATTGGCCACAACTGGATAAAAATGCCCAAAACTGAATAAGCTTTTCCGTCAGGCAGACTGATTTTATTAATGAATTTTTCACGTTTGCCTTGTTTAGATCCGGAGGAATCAGGCTGTATGACATTTTCACCGGTTGAAATGCTGGCATTACTGTCAGGACTTACGATATCAGATGTGTCGAAAGTTACTGCTACCTTCGGTTTAACCTGTTCATTTTCAGCATTTTGTTTTTCTCCGCTCTTATCTTCGCAGTCCAGAATGACGAAAGGAAGAAAAAAGCATACAATCACCAGAATGTTGATTGATTTCGATAAACTTATGAGTTTTTTCATGGCAATGATTTTTTATATCATACAAATGTACGATGGTTTATAAAAAATAATCGGGAGATTATGAAAATTATTGCTTTTTACCTGAAAATTTACAGGTATTTCATGAATGATTTTGTATTTTAATGATTCAGTATAATGAAACTATGAATAACCCCCGGAGTATATTTCTGATACAGATTATTGCTAAAAATCAAAAGATTGGCAATGTTGTACAGAAAAGAATAGCAAACTCACTTTCAACGCCTTATTCTTCCATAACCGCCTTAATCCCCGGCAGCTCTTTCCCTTCGAGGAATTCGAGCATAGCGCCTCCACCTGTGCTGATATAGCTAACCTTTTTTGCATATCCAAAATGTTTGACAGCGGCCACTGAATCTCCTCCGCCTATTAATGAGAATGCTCCTTTTTCGGTGGCATGGGCTATGGCATCCGCAATGGCAACGGTTCCTTTCTTAAATTTCTCCATTTCAAAAACTCCCATTGGCCCGTTCCACAAAATAGTTTTGGATTGAAGCAGCACGGATGAAAATTTTTCGATGGCTTTCGGGCCGATATCGAGTCCCATCCATCCATCTGCTATTTTGTTACTGTCTGATATTCCTGTATTTGCATCATTGCTGAAAGCATCTGCCACCACCGAGTCTTCAGGTAGATGGAGGCTGACACCTTTTTCCTCTGCTTTTTTGATCAGATGAGCAGCCAGTTCAATACGATCTTCCTCCACCAGTGAATTGCCGGTTGCTCCGCCCCTTGCCCTCATGAAGGTATATGCCATTCCACCGCCAATAACCAGATAATTCACTTTGTCCATAAGGTTTTCAATGATCAGCACCTTGTCGGAAACCTTTGCTCCGCCAATCACGGCAGTAACAGGTTTCTCGCTGTTTTTCATCACCTTCTCTATGCTCTCGATTTCTTTTACCATCAGGTAGCCAAAACATTTGGCTCCGGGAAAGAAACGTGCTACTATGGTAGTGGAAGCATGTGCACGGTGAGCCGTTCCAAAGGCATCGTTAACATAAAAATCCCCGTGTTTTGAGAGTTTTTCTGCAAACGCAACATCCCCTTTTTCTTCTTCCTTGTAAAACCTGAGGTTCTCAAGCAATAAAACTTCTCCCGGCTTTAAATCCGATGAAATGGCATAAGCTTCTTCACCAATACAGTCAGGAGCAAAGCTGACTTTTCGTTCCAGATGATTGGAGAGGCTTGTAATCAGATGTTTCAAAGAGTATTTTTCTTCATAACCTCCTTTGGGTCTGCCGAGGTGAGACATTAAAATGATGCTCCCTCCATCTTGCAGGATTTTCCTGATGGTTGGCAATGAGGCAGTTATGCGGCTTTCATTTGTGATTTTATAATTTTCATCCAGCGGGACATTGTAATCCACTCTTATTAATACCCGCTTGTTTTTGAAGTTAAAATTGTCTATATGTTTCATATCTGTTACTTTATTTTCCTGTTCCTTTGAGAATAATCAGCAGAGTATAGAAGATTATTTTGATGTCCATAGCGAGCGACATGTTTTCGATGTACAAAATATCAAATTTCATCCGCTGAATCATTTGTTCCACATTTTCGGCATAGCCGAATTTGATTTGTCCCCAGCTGGTAATCCCGGGTTTT
>JAAYUY010000087.1 GCA_012517435.1 Sphingobacteriales bacterium
CAGTGAGTTTCCGCTGGTCTATTATCTGACAGGAAATATCTGGAAACTGACCGGCCATAAGGAGTATATTTTCCGATTAATCGATTTGTTATTGGTTTTCTTTGGCTTATTTGCCTTTTTCAGGTTGTGTGAGGAGATATTAAAGGACTCTCTTATAGCCATGATTTGTTCATTCATTCTTTTTTCTTCTCCTGTTCTTTCTTACTATTCATGCAATTTTATTCCGAATACTTCCGCATTTGGATTGATACTTATTGCATGGTACCTTGCGTTTTTATTTTTCAGCAAGAACAAACGAAGATTCCTGTTTCTGAGTTTTCTGTTTTTTTTACTTGGCGGATTAATTAAAATTACCCATAATCTGAGCCTGCTTTCATTAATACTCGTATTGATTATCAATATCATAAAAAACCATAAAGACAGAAAGGAGGTCATCTTACGAATGTTTGGCTGGCTGGCATTGGCTGGTCTGATTTTACTGATAGTGTTTGTTTATTATTACCGCGCACACCTGTATAATGAAAAGCATCATTCAGGAATGTTTTCTTTTCAGTTGCATCCTGTCTGGAATTTGAAAAAAGCCGCGATTAAAGAGATTTTACATAATTTTAGGACCTTTTGGTTTAAGCAGTATTTTTCTGCTGCCATACAATATTTATTGGCTTTTTCATTGGTTTTCATTTTGATATACAGAAAATTTACGGGCAGGTTTTATTCAGAGATGCTGTTTTTTTTACTGGCAGGAAGTCTTGTTTACGTAATTTTTTGGTTTTCAGCCATGTCGAATCACGATTACTATGTTATCGATCTGATGATAACAGTTTGTTTTTTACTATTGACCTTTTTTATGGTGTTAAAATCAAGGTTTCCGGTTGTTTTTAACCATGTTTTAACACGGATTATTTTAATTATCTTTCTGATATTCAGCATTAAAACAACAACAATTAAAGTCAAGGACAGGTATTCAGGCTGGATGAACGAAGTGCACAGGAAATATTATTATTCACTGGAAACCATAACTCCTTACCTGAGATCACTTGGAATAAACAGAAACGATGTTGTTTTAAGCATCCCTGATCCAAGTTTTAATATAACACTTTACCTGATGGATCAAAAAGGATTTACTTCAGGCGGGAGCAATACTGATTCATTTCTGATGGAAAGAATGTTTAAGTGTGGTCTAAAATATATGATTGTCAATGATTCAGCAATAATCCGACATCCTCAGATTCAGCAGTTTACAAAAAAACCAATGGGTAAATACCATAACATTATCATTTATGATCTGCGGGAATTTTCAGAGCAGTTTACCCAATGAAAACCCTATTATCCAATTATTAATACCTCCGTTCGGCCTTTTTATTCCTGCATTTGAAATATGACGGATGCCTGAAAATATCTCAAATTCAAAGTCCGAATCAATTCCCGTTTTTTTTCTGAATACCAGTAAAAAATTGTCGGAAAAGATAAAGCCTTTTGCCTGGCGCCTGGATTGATAAGTAATAAAATGAGGGCCGCTGCCTGTTGAGTAGGTTAGCATGCTGTTGTCTGAAAGTCTGACACTTAGATCAAATCCAACATTGAGCCCTGTTTCGTGATGAAAATGTTGATTGACATATAAACCAGCATATTGCGGTTTAAACGATATCTGAAGATTAAAAGCATTTTTTGTTTTAAATACAGGCAGACGATAATATGCGTTTAGAATGAAAGGTTGGTAAAAACCCCCTTCGGGCAATTCATACAGGGGTAATCCATTGCTTAAACTTAACCCGACTGCTTTCTGATTTAAATAAGAAACATTCTGCGACCATAAAAAATTACTGGTTATCAGAATAGGGAATAAGAGTAAAAACTTTTTCATTGAATCAGGTGATTATTCGGCCAAAACAAGTCCTTTTGAGGTCATTTTTAAATATCTGTTGAAAAACTTTTCCGGATAAATACTTCTATCTCCTTCAAAGTCGGTTATTAAGTTTTTAAAACTTTCATCCAAAAAAACATATTTGCCGACAGGGATAAATAATGTGTTTTCAATCCATTGACCCCTGTATTTTTTGTGTTTTTCAATAGTAAAATATGGAGAAAAACGGATTGAATCTTTATTCGCAATAATGGTAAAAGATAGATTTTCAATGTTTTGCTTTGCATCGAGGGTGTTGTTACCACGTGCAGTTATATTTTTCTCAACGGAAACAAAATAGTTGAAACTTCCTTTGATTCTGTAGGTTGGAGATATCATAAGTTGTGGCCTTACTTTGGAAGTGAATATCTTAAAATCATTTGATTTCAGAAGATAAAATCCATTTTCAGAAGAATCTGGCAGAAATCCTAAATAAAGAGTATCATTGGTTGCCTGTGGAATAATTTCTTTAAGGGTTGTTCGGGATTCGGCCCTGAAATCTTTACCGATAATTACTGCAGAAATGAATAGAATAGCCAATCCGGATACGAAAAGGAATGATGTCAATATGTTGAAAATTCTATCATGTGACCGGATTCTGAAAACGAGCCGGATACCGCTATAAATAAGCCATACCATAGGAATCCCTGCTACAAGGATAATTCCTATCGATGTAAACGTTGCAACCGGAGCCGAAGTTATGGTAGCGAGGAGATTAGGAAGCGAATAAGAGGAGGAAAAAAAAGATGACGCAGAAATGTACAATTTATTTGACCAGAATGATCCCGTAAGCATTAAAAGCAGAAATAAGCCTGTTAAAAGAAGCAGAATGCCAATGAATATCCACAATGATTTAAAGGCTGCCAGAATGCCCTTACCAAGCTTTAACAAAAATTTTTCAAGGGAAAGTCCTAAATCTCTAAGTTTTTTCGAAAAATCAATTTTTTTAATGTTTTCTTTAACAGTGTTGAATTCTTGTCTTACGGTTTTTTCGATATTTTCAAGGTTGACATGTTTGCCTCTCATTTCAAGCTTCTGAGCTCTTGTTTGGGCTTCAGGTATAATAAACCATAGAACAAGGTATGCAATAAAGGCCGTACCGGCAGAAATGATCAGGACAATGACAAACAAGGCGCGGATAAAAACTGGGTCAGTATTAAAATATGCGGCAATACCACCACAAACTCCCCCAAGAATGCGTTCATCCGGATCACGATACATACGTTTGTACCCTTTCTGAGCTTCTGAAAACGCTTCATTCTCTTCCTTATATCCTGAAGATTCAAAATCTTCAGGCTTCCCGATTGTAGCCATTATTTCTTCAATATCTTGAATTTCAATTACCTGTCTGCCCTGCAACTTTTCGCGAAATATTTCAGCAATGCGTGATTCAATGTCTGCCATGATCTCTTTGGCCTCATTTTCATCGGAAAACCGGGCATTAATAAGATTTAAATAATTGCTGAGTAATTCGTAAGCATCTTCGTCAATATGAAAAACGATTCCACTCAGGTTGACGGTTACGGTTTTTTTCATTTTTACATTTTTTGAAGGGTTTCAATACTATTAACAAGTTCAATCCAGGCTTTTTTCAACTCTTCAAGAAAAAGAAAGCCATCTTCAGTAAGACGATAATATTTTCTTGGAGGTCCCTGAGATGATTCTTCCCAGCGATAACTGAGCAATCCCATATTTTTCAGTCGGGTTAGAAGGGGATAAAGTGTACCTTCCACTACGAGTAATCTGGCTTTCTTCAGCTCATTCAGAATATCTGTAGCATAAGCATCACCATGTGAAAGTACCGATAAAATGCAAAATTCAAGTACCCCCTTTCTCATTTGTGCTTTTGTGTTTTCTGTATTCATTACGGTTTTTCGAAAAAGTCCTGTTTGTTTTTATTGCAAAGATACTGCAATAAAAAGGTAATATGCAATACATAGTACTAAAATTATTAAAAAAATACATCTTTTGTTTTAAGTGTCAGATAATCAAATGATTACTTTACTTCAAACACAGCGGCAGCAGGAATTTGGCGATTCCCTTGGGTTTCAACGAATGCAAAAATATCCGTAACAACAATGCGGTCACCGGGTTTTGACGAAGCAATATAATCTTTCATGGTTTGATTGAATTCAGGGCCGTTTGATTCAGCAACTTTCACCGGGCCATCTAAAAGAGGCTGAATGATAAACCTGAATTTACTGATTTCTGAAATTTTACGGTTTTTAATAGTATCTACCACTTCTAAACGGTCGATTTGCTGCAACTCTGAAGCTGTCCATTCAAAATTTGCCACACTACCCCAATACAATACGATTTTTCTGGCAGCCGTCTGGTTATGGGATGAGACGGAAATTAATAACAGTAAGGAAACAAGAATAAATCGTTTGGCGAATAAATTCATAAAAAGGTCAATCGTTATGTGTGCAAAATTAGGCCGATGTGTTTACCTTGGCAGTGAATAAAAAACCACAAATTCATAAAAATTTGTTAATAAAAGCCGATGGCAAAAGAGATAGAAAGAAAATTTCTGGTAAATCTGGCGGAATGGAAGCCCGGTTCATCCGGTGTTTTTTACAGGCAGGGCTATTTATTTACCAGTGAAAAATTAACTGTCAGAGTAAGAATTTCAGAAGAGGAGGCCATTTTATCAATAAAAGGAGAAGATGTTGGTTTTCAACGAAATGAATATGAATACAGTATTCCGGTTCAAGATGCTGAAGAAATGCTGGAGCTTTATTGTGAAGGATTCATCATTGAAAAGACAAGGTATATTGAATTAATTAATGGTAAGAGATGGGAAATTGATGTATTTCATGGAGAAAATGAAGGGCTTGTTCTGGCAGAAATTGAATTGGAATCAATGAACGAAGAAATAGAAATTCCACGGTGGGTGAAGGAGGAAGTAACAGGCATTGCCAGTTACTACAATGCAAACTTGTTTAAAAATCCTTATAAAAAGTGGTAAATTTGCAATATTTAATTTTCCGCATTACAAATGAATTTGAAACAAACGAGTGCTGTCTGGGAGCAACTGGCAAAAGAAGATCCCTTGTGGGCGATTTGTACTGATCCGGAAAAAAGGGGAAATAAATGGGAGAAAAATGAGTTTTTGCAAGCCGGTTATGAAGAAGTAGAAATTATATTCAATCATTTATTTACCAATCATTTTCTGCCGTTCGACAGGGACAAAGCACTTGATTTCGGATGTGGAGCAGGACGCCTGACCCGTGCATTGACAAAATATTTTACAGAAGTGGTGGGCGTTGATGTTTCGAAAAGCATGCTGGAAAAGGCGATGGAATTAAATGCAGATATTTCTGAAAAAATTTCTTTTATTCATAATACCTCTTCCGACCTGAAAGTACTTAAATCCAATCAGTTCAGTTTTATTCTGTCAACCATTGTATTACAGCATATTCCGCCACAGAACAGTTTATTGTATATCGGTGAGTTTGTCAGATTGCTGAAACCCGGGGGCATTCTTGTTTTTCAGATCCCCGTAAAAAGAAGCCGCCCGTTATCTTTTGCCAAAAAGATACGGTCGTCTCTGAAAATACGTAAAAGACTTGCCAAATTTGGAATAGGGAAAGACATACACATGGAAATGTTTGTGGTGCCTGAAGACGACATCAAACTTCAGTTATCTTATCCTTTCATTGAAATTCTGGATATTCCTGAAACAAATCATACAGAGCCAGATTTTAACGGAAAACTAAAGCTCAATTATCATCCTGAATTACCTCCTGAATACATCAGTAAAATGTTTATTGTCAGAAAAAATTTATCAGCTTCAACAATTTTATGAAAAAAATCCTCATTATTTCTTTGATAATCAATTTTATACAATTGAATTATCTGCAGTGCCAGGATATTAGGTTTAAAAGAGAACCTTTTAATGGGAAATATTATTTACTGGCTGAGTTCAGAGAAATTCCCGCCATTGAAACCCAAAATTTTTTAAAAAATAAGGGTGTTGAATTGCTTGAGTTCGTAAGTGGAAAAACGTATGTAATTTCTGTCAGAAGAGAATCCGTTTCATGGTTGACACATTCAGGCATCAATAAGGAAATCAACGAAATAAGCACAGAAATGAAACTCGACTACAGATTACTTCAGCCCCCTGCTTATGCTATACAAACCAATGGAGAAACAGATGTAGTCGTTTTATATTTTGAAGATATTCCTGAAAACCTGATTCAGAGTCAGATCGTTGAAAATAAGATTAGTGTGATTCGTTTTGTGCCTTCGTTATTTCATTTTGTCGCAAGGGTTACAACAGAGGAGGCAAAACAAATTGCAGAACTTCCATGGGTGAAGTTTGTAAGCATTGTACCACCTCCTTTTGTTTCAGATAATCTTGTTGAAAAAGCCAATCACCGCTCAAATGTTATTTCGGCAAAATATTCCGGAGCTTTAGGGTTAACTGGTAAGTATGTCAGGGTAGGCGAATGGGATTCAGGCCCGCTGGGCGTTCATGTTGATCTGAAAGACCGTACATTTATACGTGAAAATAAGGTGGCTGTATCAAACCATGCCACCCACGTTGCCGGTACAGTATTGGGATCAGGAGTAATCAATCCGGCTGCTGCCGGAATGGCTCCGGAAGCTGAAATCTATTCATGGGATTTCTGGGACTGGATTCCATGGGAAATGGATACCTGCGTAAAGTACGACAGTATTGTTATTACACAGAATTCCTATGCTTATGATCCAAACTGGGATACCTGTAAAAACAGAGGTTATTACGATATTTACAGTTATTTGCTCGACAGACTGGTCAGAAATCATCCATATCTTGTACATGTTTATGCTGCCGGCAATTATCAGTCACAATGCGCTAAAGGTGGTTACCGTACTGTCAGCAGCGGCCCTCAGTCATCAAAGAATGCTGTGGTGGTAGGAGCAGTAAGCTATACCGACCAGATGACCAGTTTCAGCAGTTGGGGGCCTGTCAGAGATGGCAGGCTAAAACCTGAAGTATGTGCTGTCGGCTCAAATGTTTATTCCACTTTACCGAACAACAATTATGGATACTATAACGGGACATCTATGGCATGTCCGGGAACATCCGGTACCATAGCCCTTTTGTTCGAACACTACCGGAAAGTGTTCAGTAAGGAGCCGGACGCTTCAACCTTAAAGGCTGTTTTATGCAATACGGCTACGGATTATGGGAATCCGGGCCCTGATTTTAAATTTGGTTTTGGGAGGATCAATGCTTACAAAGCTGCACAGGCCATTCAGGAAAAAAGATTTATTTTCGATTCTTTATCCAACAACCAGACGAGGAAAGATACGATTGCTGTACCTTCTGGTGTCAAACAATTAAAGGTATTACTTTGCTGGAGTGATGTCCCTGCTTCCATGTACAAACCTTATGATTCCATGTCGCTGATTAATAATCTTGATCTGAAAGTAATTGATGTCAACAACAACCAATATCTTCCTTTGGTACTTGATACTTCGAATTTTTCAAGTACTGCTGTACAGTCTGTTGATTCTGTCAATAATATTGAGCAGGTAGTCATCAATAATCCTCCACAGGGAAATTATGTTATCAATATTTTTGCCCGAAGAGTACCTCTTGGTTATCAGACATTTACGATGACCTATGAATTTCAAAAAGAAGAAATAAAAGTAACTTATCCCAACGGAGATGAGAGTTTCACACCCGGGACAACAGAAACCATTTTTTGGGATGCCTTTGGAAATACCTCAAATTTTAAAATCGAATATTCTATTGATTATGGACAAAACTGGCAAACCATTAACAGCAATGTTTCGGCAACACAAAGATATTACAACTGGACAGTTCCTGCAGTTGTCAGCTCAATGTGTTTAATAAGGGTCAGCAGTGGAAGTCTTTCAGATGTCAGCGATACTGCATTTTATATTATGAACAAACCCGGTGTTTTAAATGCCAAATCATGCAGCGGACAGGTTTATTTATATTGGCCAAAAGTAGTAGATGCAGTCAATTATGATGTTTTTATGGAAATGAACGGGCAGATGGTCAGACAAGGCCAGACGACTGATACTTTTTATACTGTAAAAGGATTAAACAATATAAATTCCTATTATTTCAGTATCAATGCCTACGATAGTTCAGGCAGCAGAAGCCAGCGGATGAATGCGGTATTGTTTAGCCCCGATTCGAATATATTGCCTCCGAAAATAATGTTTTTATCATCAGATGACACCGTTTGTCCGGGTTCTTCCAAAACATTAAGCTGTCAGATTTCCGGTAAATCTCCTGTAAATAAACAGTGGCAAAAAAGCCTTGATGGAGGAAAAACATGGTCAGATATCAGCGGAGCCACCGATACATTTCTTGTGTTGACAAATATTCAGAAAAGCCAGGATGGCTGGAAATACAGGATAAGATTGTTAAATGAGTGCCTGAATGTTGAATTTTCAGATCCTGTTACCATAAGGGTTGATCAGGGGTTTCATTTTGATGTTTTACCCTCGGGTTTCACTACCTGTATTGGCGATTCAGCCGGATTAAAGGCAAAGGTTACATCGCTGCTGCCTTATTCTTTTACCTGGCAGAAGAGCACCGATACAGTTAATTGGCTGGACATTTCAGGCGCACACGACACCCTTTTGATATTTGATAGTCTGGTTTTCAGTGATATAGGTTATTACAGGCTTCATGCATGGAATGCCTGTGTCAGTGATACGGCTACTGCTCACACAAAAGTCATTGTTCATCCACCGCTCAGCATTGATTTAACTGCCTCACAAGATACAATTTGTTATGGAGAAGCCATATTTTTGACAGGAAACACTTCCGGTGGTGACTCAACAGCATATTTTTATGTGTGGGACAATATTGGCGGGAATAATAACAAGGCGACAGCCACGCTTTATCAGACAGGCAGATTTTTTATTACAGTGTATGATAACTGTTCCCTTTACCCGGTAACTGATTCAATTGAAATAACCGTCAGGCAGGAAATCAATGTAAAAATAAAAGCTTCTTCTGATACGATTTGTCAGGGAGAAGAGGTTGTTGTAAAGGCTATGGCAAGTGGCGGAAATGAAAACTATTATTATTTGTGGAGTACAGGATCCCAATCCGATTCAATCATCGCCATGCCCATGCATGATACGGTTTTTAAAGTGGTGATCACCGATAGCTGTTCTTCCAATATGGCCAGCGACAGCATTGTTGTTTATGTCAGAAAGCCATTGGGTATTGATATTACTACTCTTTCAGATACCGTCTGTTATGGAACACAGGTGATATTTTCTGCAAGTCCTTCGGGTGGGTATTTCCCCGGCTATCAGGTTCAATGGAATACAGGAAGCCTTGGTTATCAGTCATCATTTACAGCGGATACTTCACTGTGGATCAAGGCAACTCTGGAAGATAACTGTACGGTGAAAGAAGCAAGCGATAGCTTTTGGCTGGTCGTCAGAGAACCCCTGAAAATTAAACTTAGCTCAGACTTTGATACCCTTTGTTCAGGGAATAACCTGAATGTTTTTGCTGTTGCCTCAGGCGGAATAAAGCAAAATTATCTTTTCACATGGGAAAATCTGGCAGTAAATGATACTTTCGTTTCAGAAAAAATATATTTCAGCAAAAAATACATTGTTCATCTGTCTGATGCCTGTACAATACCATCAGCTACGGATTCCTTATCAGTATTTGTATGGCCCCCGCTTAAAATTCAACTGACAGCCAGTGATGATACTTTATGCGTGGGTCAGTCAGTAAATCTTAAAGCGAAAGCTTCGGGAGGAGATACCACATCTTACAGTTTTATCTGGAACTATGCGGGAGACAATAGCCCCGATCAAAGCTTTAAAGTTTTTGAAAACACTTTTTTCAAGGTGGTTTTGAAGGATGATTGCTCGGAAAAAAATGCTGAAGACTCTGTTAAGATTTTTGTCCATGAGATAAATGCCGGGTGGAAGTATAATGAAATAACCTTCAGAAATGTACTTTTTGAACCTGAAGACACTAATGCAGTGAAATACCATTGGGATTTTGGTGATTCAACTTCTTCTGCTGATAAAAAACCACAACATTTATACAAACAAAACGGAACTTTTCACGTTTGCCTGACTGTTTTCAATCATGAGGGTTGTGATTCAAGCTACTGTCAGGATATTTATGTTGAAAATCCAACAATTGGAGATCAAAGGAATTTAAGAAATATCAGTGTTTTTCCAAATCCCGGAAAGGGTCATTTTACTGTTTTGAACAGCAGTGGCAGTGATGATTATAAATTTATGTTACTAAATGCTTTAGGAGAGATAGTGCAGGAAGGCAGAGTCAGGCGGCATGAAAGTATTGAGTCCGGAACATTAAGCAAGGGCTTGTATATCCTGCTTTTATTAAATGAGAAAGAACAGATTTCAATCAAAGTTATTGTAGAATAGAAATGCAGATCAATCATTTAGGAAAAGACCATTCACTGATTGGCAGTTTCATGGCCGAGCTGAGAGATGTTGTCATTCAGCAGGACAAATTTCGTTTCAGAACAAACATTGAAAGACTGGGGAAGATTTTAGCTTACGAAGTGAGCAAAACCCTGACCTTTGAGCCAATAAAAGTAAAGACACCATTAGGTGAAAAAATAGTATTTGTTCCGAAAGATAAAATAGTCATTGCCAGTATTTTAAGGGCAGGATTGCCTCTTCATCAGGGTATTTTGTCCTATTTCGATAAAGCTGAAAACATTTTCATTGCGGCATACAGAAAACACACAGAGGGCTACGACTTTGATATTCAGCTTGATTATGTCTCGGGCCCTTCTGTTGAACAAAAAATACTGATTCTTGCCGATCCAATGCTCGCAACGGCTTCATCACTGGTGAAAGTTTACAGGACGTTGACGAAGGAAACAAAACCACTTCATACACACATTGTATCTGTTATTTCTGCTGTTCAGGGAATCAGATTACTTGAAAATGAACTGAAAGGGGAAAATGTTTCTGTCTGGACCTGCGCAATTGATGAAGAATTAGACCAGAAATCATACATTGTACCTGGTCTCGGAGATGCAGGGGATCTGGCATTTGGGGAGAAACTTTAATCCGTCTTTTTCCTTAAAGATGAATCGGGTTTACTTTTGCAGCGTTTGATAAAAAGTAATGTCGAGGCATAAGCAACGAAAATTCAATGAATTAGCGGGATTTGAGAATTTTTACGCTAATCCTTTTTCTTTCAAAGGAGTGTGGAGCGAAAAGGTTTTTTCAAATCAAAGGCCAATAACGCTTGAGTTAGGATGTGGAAAAGGAGAGTTTAGTCTGCAACTTGGGAAACAGTTTCCTGAAAGAAACTTTATCGGTATCGACCTCGATGGAGCAAGGCTTTGGCGGGCTGCTAAAAATGCATTGGCAGAATGCCTTTCGAATGTCGCTTTTATTCAGATGAATATTGATAAAATAGAAGAAGCATTCGCCCCCGGAGAAGTCAGTGAAATCTGGATTCCTTTTCCTGATCCCTATCCCAAACCCAGTAAGTGGAAAAAAAGACTCATTTCAACAGTTTTTCTGGAACGCTATAAGAAGATCATTCAGAATGGCAGCATTTTACACTTTAAAACAGACAACAGTCATTTATTTGATTTTGGAATAAAAAGCATACAAGAGTCAGGCTATTTAATAATTTCTCAAACCAACGACCTTTACCATTCTCCCTTACAGAACGAGTTCAATACGATACCTTCTTATTTTGAAAGTATTTTTATGGCAAAAGGTGAGAGCATAAAATATGTAATGTTTAAGTTTGTGGATGAAAAATAATAAGTTGCAATAAGCGTTCAGCGTCTTTAATGTAATTCTTCTGTTTATATCCCTGTCATTAATAATCAATCCAGTTGTTTGAAAATATCACGGATGATTGATCTGGAAATTTTGTCAAGTGGAACAATGGCCATGGTAAGAACGCTAAAAGCAACACGTTCGTCATTTTCATCCCGGGTATCAATTTGCCAGACCTGAGTAGTAAAACCTTGATGCAGCGGTGTTGCGGTTGCAAAAACATATCCGCTTCTGACAGCTTTGATATGATTAATTTTCATTTCAAGCCCGACACAATAATAGTTTTCCCTGTCGATGGAAAGATATGCAGCCATACTTCCTGTCATTTCAGCAAGGGCAGCAGAAGCACCTCCATGCATCAGTCTTAGTGGCTGAACAGTTCTGCTGTCAACTGGCATTCTTGCCTTCAGATAAAGGGGTGTTACTTCGATATATTCGATGCCGAGGCTTTCAGACAATGTGTTTTTATTGGTCATATTTAATTTTTCGACCGGGTATGAGGTGTCTATCATAATAATACAATAATTTTGGCGGTTCAAAAAAAATGTAAAGATAGCAACAAGTGACAAATCAACCCGGTGAAAAATTTATTTATCTGATAAGACATGGAGAAACCGACTTCAACAAAAAGGGATATTTGCAGGGATCCAGCATTGATGCATCCTTAAACGAAAAAGGCCGGATACAGGCGGAACATTTTTATCATAAGTATAAAAACGTGTCTTTTGACAAGATATATACTTCGGTGCTGAAAAGAAGTATAGAAAGTGTTCAAATGTTTATAAATCAAGGAATACCCCATGAGTCTTTTGCAGAGCTGAATGAGATCAACTGGGGAGAAATGGAAGGGAAGCTTTTAACCCCGGCTGCATGGATTAAACTGAGAAGAATTGCCAGGCGATGGGGGCAGGGATATACAAATGAAAAAATCCGGATGGGAGAAAGTCCTGAAGACGTTGCACGAAGGCAAAGGAAGGTGCTGGAGTTGATTTTATCAAGGCAAAGCGAAAGAAACATACTGATATGTATGCATGGCAGGGCACTTCGGATTTTTATCTGCCTTTTGATGAACCTGCCGATCAGCGAAATGGACAAATTTCCGCATTCAAATCTGGGGTTATATCTGATGAAGTATGATTATCAACTGAAAAAAGCAGAGATTTTAATCAGAAATGAGCATCATCATGAAAAAAGCAGTTAAATTTGAGCATTTATTAATTTTCAGGCATACTAAGGTATGTATTTTGTATAATCAAACATCGTCTTAAGTTTGTCATGAAATTATCAACAAAAAATTAAGTATATGAAAAAGATTCTTGTTTTACCGTTTGTCATGTTGGTGAGCCTGGTTTTTGCACAGGAAAATAACCCCAATGCAAATGCTGTTGGCCCGAAAATTCAGTTTGAAGAAAAATCCCATGATTTTGGGGAAATTACAGAAGGGACTTATGCCACTTTTGTTTTTAATTTCACCAATGTAGGAGACAAGCCGCTGTTATTAAAGGATGTAAGACCATCGTGCGGCTGTACAGCTTCGGAATGGACGAGGGAACCGGTTATGCCAGGTGAAAAAGGAATGATTAAGGCTGTGTTTAATTCAAATGGGTATGGCGGAAGAGAGTTTTTTAAATCCATTACAGTTACTTTCAATGCAAATGAAAACAATACGGAAGTAATCTTTTTCAAGGGAAAAGTTAAACCCAAGCCAGCAGAGCCTGAAACACCCCAATCACCTGTAAGAATTGACAAATAAATTTTAAAGCTATGAAAAACATATTGTTAGCGATTTCAATTTTTGTATTTTTATCAGGTGCCAATGCACAGCAAAAGACCTCAGCAACCAAAAGTCCGAAACCTGATATTTATTTTGAAAATCCATCCTATGATTTCGGCACTATTAACGAGGGTACATCCGTTGAAATGACATTCAAGTTTTTTAATTCCGGAAAAGCTCCCTTGTTATTGAAAAACGTTAAACCTGCATGTGGATGTACAGCTTCAGATTGGCCAAAAGAGCCCATCATGCCCGGAAAGTCAGGAGAAATTAAAGCCACCTTTCATTCCAATGGATATAAGGGACAGAATGTTCATAAATCCATTACTGTAACCACCAATGTGGATGATAACGGGTCGGACAAAGTAATAGTCTTATATTTTAAAGGTTTTGTGAAATAATTTCATACCTTTACATCCTGAAAAAATCTTTAAATCCGGAAATATGAAGGCATTTTTTATTATTATTGCAATGTTAGTTACTGTTGCAGTAAATGCCCAGCCGGCCATCAGGTTCGACCGGACAAGTTACAATTTTGGAAATGTAATTGAAGGGTCTTATCCTAAAACCACTTTTACATTTTACAACACAGGTAATGAAATTCTTCGGCTGAATGATGTAAGGGCAGGATGCGGCTGCACTTCCCCCGCATGGCCAAGAGGAGATATTGCTCCCGGTGACAGTGGCAAAATTGATGTTGTTTTTAATACCAACGGATATACTAATCGAGATTTTGCCAAGAGCGTATCGGTAACATCAAATGCCAAAAATGAGCCTCAGGTTACACTTTTTATCAGCGGACATGTCGTTCCTAAAAATGCAGCCCCTCCGCAGTATCCGTTTGTTTTATCAACCAATCATATTGATTATTCTGTCATTCAGCAGGGTAAAACAGCCTCCAGAACACTGGTGTTGAAAAACAACGGAGATTCAACCGTAAAAATAAACAGGTTTAGCTTTAATTGTCCCAATTGTCTGACTATTCAGGCAAATCCAATGACCATTGCCCCTAAAGACAGCGCTGTCATTACCATTACCTACAATGGAGCTGCCCATGATCCGAGAAATTTTATTGAAACCATTCGTATTTTTACCAATATTCCGGATAAAAATGCCGGCATTCTTGTTGAAAAAGGCGTAAGTGTTTATGGCGAGGTGGTGACCAAAGAAAAATACAAAGAGATTCAAAAAGCGAAGAAATTAGCAGAAAAAGAGCAGAAAAGTAAAAAATAGCTACCTGTTTTTTAATGCTGCATTAAAGGTTTTTATACATCTTTCCCTGGCAAAATTGTGATCAATGATGGGCTTGATATATTTATTGCCTGACCATTCCGGAACCCATCTTTTAATGTAAAGCTTATCAGTATCAAATTTTTCGGCCTGAGTAATTGGGTTAAAAATTCTGAAATAAGGAGCAGAATCGCAGCCACTGCCTGCTGCCCATTGCCAGTTGCCGTTGTTGGATGAAAGTTCAAAATCCATCAGTTTTGAAGCAAAATATGACTCGCCCCACCGCCAGTCAATTAACAGATGTTTTACCAGAAAGCTGGCTGTAATCATTCTTACCCTGTTGTGCATAGTCCCTGTTTCATTGAGTTGCCTCATGCCTGCATCCACGATAGGATAGCCTGTTTCACCTCTGCACCATCGTTCAAAATCCTTTTCATTGTTCAGCCAACTGATTTGATCATAGGCAGGGCGAAATGACTGGCTGACCACATGAGGAAAATGAGCAAGAATCTGCATAAAAAATTCCCGCCAGATCAGTTCATTCAACCAAGATTCTGAATAAATCAGAGCCGTTTCAACCAGTTTTCTGACACTGAGAGTTCCAAACCTCAGGTGAATGCTTACGCCTGAAGTGCCGTTTTTTACCGGAAAATTTCGCTCTTTTTCATAATTTGTCAGTAGTGCAGCGCTGAGATTATATGCCCATTCATTTTCATCGGTAACCATGGGGCAATTCAGTTCAGGAAATTCAAAAGGTTGTGTTTTCAGGAAATGATCCATTAACTTTTCAGAAGGGAAGTAAGGGATGGTGCCGGTTTTAAGTTTCTCCTTCCATTTTTTGCTGTATGGGGTAAAAACGGTATAAGGTTTTCCGTCAGGTTTTAAAATTTCATCTTTTTCGAAAATTACCTGATCTTTGAAGTCGTGAAAACCAATATGATAGGAATGAAGGAGTTGCCGGATTTTATGATCACGGTCAACTGCATAAGGTTCATAATCGCGGTTTGTATAGACAGCTGTTACAGGAAAACGTTGGATTAGGTTAAGAAAAGCATTTTCTGGAGTTCCTCTTAAAACAAGCAAAGAGCTACCATGTTTTTCCAGTTCAGTTTGAATTTTTTTAAGATAAAAGAGAATAAATGAGAGCCTTTTGTCTGTTTTTTCGTTGAGGTTGGAAATAATATGTTCGTCAAAAATAAATACAGGAAGAACAGCTAATCCGCTTTTTAGGGCATGGAACAATCCTGTATTATCAGAAAGCCTGAGGTCACGTCTGAACCAGAAAATATTTATGGATGAATTCAAAGCATTTTTAATGAATAACAAAAAACCTGCTTGTTTTGTTCCCCATTTTCAGGAGGTATAAACCATTTTCAAATTCAGAAACATTGATTTGAATTTTTGTTGCTTTATGAGTTTCTGTTTCTTTGATTTTCTTGCCCATCGTGTTAAAGATTTCTATTTTGTCCGGGAGAAATTCAGGAAGACATTCAACGGTAATGACCTGACAGGCAGGATTGGGAAAGATCAGGATTTTGTTGTCATTATGTTCAGCAATATAGCCAAATTCAATGTTTTGCTGATTGAAAGTTGGCGGCATGGGAATGAAATTTCCTGTTCCGTTCGGGTAACGGCCTAAGCTTATATCATCTTGCTGAGCTCCGAAATTCAGACTGTCAACCAATTGTTTACTGCTATCATAAAGCAGGACTTCTTCCCCTGATTTCGATAATTTGAAATTGACATGCAAACCGGGCTGTGTTTCATCTTCATCTGCCCAAAGTATCAGAAATGAATTGGCACGGATGAAAGTATCAGGAAATATCCATTTGAACGGATTGGAGCTATTGTCGGAAAGGTAAAACCCTTTTAAGGAAATATCTGTGTTTGCGTTGTTATAAAGCTCAATCCAGTCGTCATACTCTCCGTTTTCGTCCTGAACGGTCTTGGTGTTGGAAGCCATAATTTCATTAATGACCACCTTATCAGATATTGCCGAATTTCCTGTTATTATAACGAGATAGTACTGGTTTTCTGCTCTGGCCGGAGAAAATGAACCGGCTTCATTATTTTCAGCGTAAATATAATAGTGAACCGTAACTCCGGCATCCTGAGCCGGAATCGCAGCACCAAAAATGTTGTCTCCTGCCTGATTATCATAATGTTGTCCGTCATCATACATCTGAATAGCCTGAAAAGGAGCAAATGAACGGTTTCTGTAATAAAGCCAGACTTTATTGGCATCGGAAATGACAGCAGTAACAGGAATTGCTTTTCCAAAAGGTTGTTTGCTGTCAAATTGTTTAACAGTTTGAATAATTGGCTGCGGTATTGTTATATCAGGATGATTGGCTAAAAAATTTTTTCTGACCGACATCAGTACATTCAGGCCAATAATTTCCCCTTGTCCGCTTCCGATGTTTTGATTGAGGGAATTCTGGAAATCTAAATAAGAGTATTTTTTATTAGGGTCATATTTAACCTCATTATCAATCAGACTTTGAAGTGATTGAGCCATTGTCAGAAATGAATCATTTTGAACAAATTCATTAAAAATAGTGCGGTAATGGGCAAAATACTTTTTTCTGTATTCGGTGTTTTTGAGCAATTTTTGAAGCAAAGGCCTGTTGTTGTTCATCACATTTAAGTCGGGAGCAAGAGTCTGCATCTGTGAATTATTCAGCATGGTGATTCCTGTATTTCTGAAAACGCCAAAGCATTCATTCAGGTCCCATAAAACCGGCTGAAAACGGCCATAATTATCTTCACAGAGATAGTAATTGTGTCCTGAACCATTATAAGAATCAAGATTGACAAAGATATTGTTAAAGGCCAGCATCCAGAGTGTCCGGTCAATATTCAGGTATTGAGGAAGTGCTTCAAGGTTCAGGTTTAGTGATTTGATCAGGTTCAACAGCTTTGTCCATCCATAATCCGACTTGATTTCATAAAAGACAGTGTAACAGGAAGTATCATCATTCAGATAATTCAGGGAAGAAGATATTCCGGGAACGACAGGACATCCTGCGGGAGGAGGCTGAGGTTTTCCGCTGATAGATACCGGATCACATTTAAAAAAACTATTTTCCTTAGAGCCAAAATGTTTCTGGACAAATGTTTTATTAATACTTTCCGTATTGGTATAAAGGCCGATATATTCGCCATCAATGGAAACATTGATAAAGTTGCTTAAGGGAGAAGGCAGATAATTACCTGCAATCTGATAACCCAACACTTCCCGGACAAAAGTAGGGTCTTTAAACATGTTGGAAAGTTTAAGGGTTTTATATCCATTAATCGATTGATTTTGAATGTAATCCAATTCAATATGAAACGGATTTTTTTTACTGTTTGGGTTGTATGAGCTGTTGCCTTTAAACCTGATTCCCACCTGATCGAATACCGTACTATCATAAGTTATTCTGGCTAAAATGCAGGAATCTGATCCTGCTTGTTTGAGGGAATCGAGCAATTTATCCCAGTTGATATTATAAAAATGAATATCCAATGTTTTTATACTGTACAGGCTATAAAGATCCTGTGAAAACAAACTGAAAGGAAATAAGAAAACGAGTAAAAACAAAAACCTGTTCATTATCAGAGATTTAAAATGATTATCATAAAATTGTGTAATTCCGTCCATATTTTGACATTGGTTTGCCTCAATAGTTTAAACAGTGATTTTTAATCATTTAACTTCCGTTAAATCAATTTAAATAAAAACCATTTTAAGTCTTTCATCTTCAGGTTAAGAAGGTAAAATCTCCCGGTGTTCATTGCCCAGATATTTTGAAGGGATTCTATTTCGGGGAGTTTCATAATCCCAGACAATATTGGCGATCCACCATCTTCCCTTATCAAACACAAGATGGATGCTATTAATGCCTCGTTTTCCGGCCTTGTTTCCTTTGCTTTCGGATGTAATAAAAACCTGAAATACCTGAGCGATATTTCCGAAAACCTCTATAGTTTTATTAAGTTCCATTTCATAGAAGGAAGTTTCAGCAAACTTTCTGTCAGCGAGGTTAATATATTCATCGATGGTTAGCGTAACTGCACCGGAATGGTTGCCAATATAGGTAATACCTGTCAGTGTGGCTTCAGGTAAAAAAAGGTTTTTAAATCTTTTCCAGTCACGTATTTCACCTGCTTTTCCTGAAATAGTCTGAACCAGCGCTTTTGTCATGGTATCAATGGCTTTAAGCTGAAGTTTTGATTGCTCTTTCTGATACTTTGCCGGTTTGTCAGATGTGCAGGAAATTGTCATTATCATTGAAAATAAAGCAAAAGCAAGAAAAATCTTTTTCATAAAATTAAATTTACGTGAGAAAATCAAATGTTTTTCACTGAAGAAAGATATAATTTTACCTTTGAACAATAAAATAAAAGCATGAAAAAAATCATTGACGAATTTCTTGAGCAGAAACATATTGCCATTGCAGGTGTTTCGAGGAATAAAAACAAATGGGGCAATGGCCTCATGAAAGAATTGCAAAAAAGGGGAATTAGGATTTATCCTGTTAATCCATTTGCCGATGAACTGGAAGGAGAGAAATGTTATCACGATGTTAAATCGTTGCCGGCAGAAGTAGAATCCCTGATTATTGCAACAAAACCCGGGGATACAGAAGATTTGGTCAGACAGTGTAAGGATTCAGGAATCAAAAGGGTATGGATGCAGAAAGGAGCCGGAAAAGGCTCTGCTTCAGAGGAGGCCATCCGGTTTTGCAGGGAAAACAACATCCCTTATGTTTACGGTTTTTGCCCGATGATGTTTTTTGGTAGCGGTATGCACAGTTTTCATTTCTGGCTCAGAAAAACATTTGGCAAAATGCCGCCTGAGTTTAGCGTTTAATGGTTTTTTGCATGCTTCAATGAGGGAAATCTGTTTCATTTTGGGAAAAATTTCCGAAATCATATCATTGATAAAAAAATGCATTCTTTTTTTTATCATTCATGGGTTTGAAATGAAAATCATTTATAATTCATTGAAAATACAGATTTTATGATTTTGTTGTTTTAATCAAAGTCGTATATTTGCACCTGAATCTGCTGTGAAATTACCTTGTATGTTTTTTGATTTCAGGATATAGTCCAAACAGAGAGTAATGTTTAAATTTGCCTACAGAAATTATTTGTTAAGCCTGATTGCTCTTCTTTTTGGTTTTGCACAAGCCCAGGTCGTTCCTCCTGCAGAAATAAATATTAACACTACCGACAAACTCTCAAAATCTATCAGTATTTCATTTTCAAAGTTTGAAA
>JAAYUY010000088.1 GCA_012517435.1 Sphingobacteriales bacterium
CTGATTTCATCAATCGTTTTACTCCTTTTGTTGCCTTTTGTTTTAATACAGAACAAGGCTGTCGATTTCATACTGAATGTGTTTTTTTCAGGAAAAACGGTTAATACCCCGGCTGAACTTAATCAGATAATGTCTCAGTTTCATGTGGTCGGTTTTCATGAATTACCGGAGGAATTTCTGCATGCTTCAGGGATGGACAGGCCAAAGTACAGGAATGCATGCAGCGGAATGAAATTCTATGTTCTGTCAAGAAAAGATACCTATCAGAAAATAGCAGGTGATTTCAGGATACATCAGTTTATATCGTATAACTTTTACAGCAGAAGTTTTAATCCATTTAAAAAATACACCATTTACTGGGGCATAGATAAAAGAATATTGCTCGAATTATTAAAACTCAGAAATTTAATGGAGGAAAATGGCCTTAACCTGCGACATATCGGGATAGCTTCCGGATATCGAACCCCATCAGAAAATGATTTTGTCGGGGGTGCCACAATGAGCCGTCATATCTTTGGCGATGCTGTGGATATAAGGATTGGCGATGTGAACAACGATGGAAAGTTTACGAAAAGAGACAAAGATCAGATAATTGACATCTGTGAAAAGTTAATAAACGGCAGGGGTGGAATGGGTTTATATCCCGGAACGAGAATTTTACATATCGATTTAAGAGGCCATCGGGCAAGGTGGAACAGTTACAGCCGTAAAAAGTAATTATTCCTCAGCTAATTGATTCATTCCCATTACATTTGCTTCAAAAAAAAATGACGGATTTCAGAGCAGGTTTTGTGAATATCATTGGGTTCCCGAATGTCGGAAAATCTACTTTACTCAATAAACTTGTCGGAGAAAATTTAGCTATCACCAGCCCAAAGGTGCAGACCACGCGCCAACGTATCTTGGGAATTATTACCACCAAACATTATCAGCTGATTATTTCCGACACACCCGGTATCCTGAATCCCACCTATGAGTTACAAAAGGTGATGCAGGAAGAGATAGCAGAAGCATTTGAAGATGCTGATATTTTCATTTACATGGTAGAAGCCGGGGATAAGCCACCTAAACATCTGGAATGGATTGGGAAAATAAAGAATGCAGGTGTGCCTTATTTTCTGGTTATCAATAAGATTGATCTGACAGATGAGGTAACCTTGAAACAAAAAATGAAGGAGTGGGCAGAAGTAACGGGGGAAGAAAATATATTGCCCTTGTCGGCATTGTATATCAACGATATGTCGGCTTTTGTTGACAAACTTGCCGAAAAGTTGCCTGTTCACGAGGCCTATTTTCCTGAAGAATACATCAGTGATAAAACAGAGCGTTTTATTGCCGCAGAAAAAATCAGGGAACAGGCATTTTATATTTACAAACAGGAAATACCATATTCCATTGAAGTGGAAATCAGATCGTTCAAGGAAGAAGACAATATCATCCGCATCAGTGCAGAAATATATGTCAGCCGCGAAAGTCAGAAACATATTGTTATCGGGAAAAACGGTCAGGCTCTGAAAGAGCTGGGCACTGCCGCCCGCTTGCAGATGGAAGAATTTTTTAAGAAAAAAGTCTTTCTGGAAATTCATGTGAAAGTTTTAGAGGATTGGCAGCATAAACGTAACATCCTCAGAAAGTTAGGCTACAAATAATTTTTCTTTGATATTTTGTTTGTTTTTGGGAAATAATGATAAATTCGCTTGCTGATTAATCTACCTTAAATTTTAAAAACTGAAAGAATGAGTTGGTTTATTACTGCCATTAATTCCTCCATCGGGAAGAAGTTGATCATGTCATTTGCAGGTTTGTTTTTAATTGCCTTTTTACTGGTTCATCTGGGCATCAACCTGCTGGTATTGCTTGAAAATAACACATATTTCAATGTAGCTGCCCATTTCATGGCGACAAACTGGGTGATAAAAGTTTTTGAGGTAATCCTGTTTCTGGGTTTTCTGATTCACATCATTTACGCCCTTATTTTGCAGATACAAAACTGGATGGCTCGTCCGGTCAGATATAAGATTGAAAACCTGACCAGCCAGACTTCCTTCTTCTCAAAATACATGATACATACAGCCGTTATCATTTTGATTTTCCTTGTTTTACATTTGTTTGATTTTTATTTAAGGTCGAAATTGTTCGAAGAATTGCCTATTGATAAAATATCGGGAAAGCCCGACATGGCTGCATGGGTGGAAGCTGAATTCAAAGAAACAAGCGCTGTAATTATTTATGTGGTTTCCTTCTTATTCCTTGCATTTCATCTGAACCATGCCTTTCAGAGTGCTTTTCAGACATTGGGATTAAATCACAACAAGTGGACACCGGTGATCAAGTTTCTGGGACTTTTGTATTCCATTCTGGTACCGGCAGGTTTCGCTTTTATCTCTTTGTATATTTACTTTAGTTGAAAAAATAATTACTCAGAAATATGTCAAAACTTGATTCAAAGATTCCGGAAGGGTCAATAGAAAAAAAATGGAGTAATTTCAAAGCTCATCAAAATCTTGTCAATCCTGCCAATAAGCGGAAACTCGATATCATTGTTGTTGGGACAGGCCTTGCCGGAGCATCAGCCGCAGCCAGTCTGGGAGAGTTGGGATTCAATGTAAAGGTTTTTTGTTTTCAGGATAGTCCAAGGCGTGCACACAGTATTGCTGCACAGGGAGGCATTAATGCGGCTAAAAATTACCCCAATGATGGAGACAGTGTTTTCCGTTTATTCTACGACACCATAAAAGGTGGCGACTACCGTGCCCGCGAAGCTAATGTTTACCGTCTGGCAGAAGTCAGTTCAAACATTATCGACCAGTGTGTGGCACAGGGCGTACCTTTTGCCCGTGAATACAGTGGCTATCTCGATAATCGTTCTTTTGGCGGGGCTCAGGTATCACGAACATTTTATGCAAGAGGACAGACAGGGCAGCAACTTCTGCTCGGAGCTTATGGTGCCTTAAGCAAAGAAATACACAAAGGAAGTGTTACCATGTTTACCCGTCATGAAATGCTTGATGTCGTGGTGGTGGATGGACGTGCAAGGGGTATCATTGCCAGAAATCTTATTACCGGTGAAATTGAACGTCATTCCGCCCATGCAGTGGTGCTGGCAACGGGTGGATATGGAAATGTGTATTTCCTGAGTACCAATGCCATGGGAAGCAATGTAACAGCCATCTGGAAAGCATACAAAAGAGGGGCATTTTTCGGAAATCCCTGTTACACACAGATCCATCCGACCTGTATTCCTGTTCATGGCGATTTCCAGTCAAAACTGACACTGATGAGTGAAAGCCTTCGTAATGATGGAAGAATATGGGTGCCAAAGAAAATTGAAGATGTTCATAAATTGAGGGAAGGGAAATTATCCCCGAATGATATTGCCGAAGAAGACCGTGACTATTATCTCGAAAGGCGTTATCCTGCATTCGGGAACCTCGTCCCGCGTGATGTGGCCTCACGTGCCGCCAAGGAAAGGTGTGATGCCGGTTTTGGTGTGAATGAAACGGGACTGGCTGTATTTCTTGATTTTTCTGATGCTATCAGACGACTTGGCAAAAGAAAAATTGAGGAAAAATATGGTAACCTTTTCCAGATGTATCATAAGATCGTAGATCAGGATCCCTATCAGGTGCCTATGATGATTTATCCGGCTGTGCATTATACGATGGGAGGCATTTGGGTTGATTATGAGTTGCAGACATCCATTCCGGGTCTTTTTGCCATTGGCGAAGCCAACTTTTCCGATCACGGAGCCAATCGTCTCGGTGCTTCTGCGCTCATGCAGGGCCTTGCCGATGGTTATTTTGTTTTACCTTATACCATTCAGCATTATCTGGCAGATCAGATTAAAATTCCTAGATTTTCAACCGAACTACCGGAGTTTATTCAGGCAGAAAAAGAGGTTAAAGAAAGAATAGAACAATTGATGGCTGTTCAGGGAAAGACAAGCGTGGATAGTTTCCATAAGCAATTAGGAAAAATTATGTGGGAATACGTTGGGATGGCAAGAAATGAAGCAGGCTTGAAGAAAGCCATTTCAGAAATACAAAACCTCAGGAAAGAATTCTGGAAAGATGTCAGGATCCCCGGGAAAGCCAATGAAATCAATACTGAGCTTGAAAAAGCCGGTCGGGTAGCTGATTTTATGGAATTAGGCGAATTAATGGCAAGAGATGCACTCCACAGGGAAGAATCCTGCGGAGGACATTTCAGGGAAGAGTACCAGACAGAAGAAGGAGAAGCCTTGAGAAATGACAGTAAATTTGCCTATGTGGCTGCATGGCAGTTCAAAGGATTAGACCAGGAACCGGAATTGCACAAGGAAAAGCTTGAATTTGAAGCAGTTGAGCTCAAGCAAAGGAATTATAAATAACGAATACTCAAAAAAAATATAGCAATGGACTTTAAACTTAAAATCTGGAGACAAAAGAATTCAAAAGAAAAAGGAAAGTTTGTCGAGTATAAGGTCAGTGGGATCAGTTCCGATACTTCTTTCCTCGAAATGCTTGACATACTGAATGAAGATCTCATCAGAAAAGGGGAAGAACCAGTTGTTTTTGATCACGACTGCAGGGAAGGTATATGCGGAATGTGCAGCCTGTATATCAATGGAAGGCCTCATGGACCGGATGATGCTATAACGACCTGTCAGTTGCACATGCGTAAGTTTAAAGATGGTGATACCATTGTTGTGGAACCTTTCAGAGCCAGGCCTTTTCCGGTTTTGAAAGATTTGATGATCGACCGCTCAGCTTTTGATAAAATCATTCAGGCAGGGGGTTATACATCAGCCACAACAGGTGGCGTCCCCGATGCAAATGCGATACTTATACCAAAGGAAAATGCAGACATGGCAATGGATGCAGCAGCATGTATCGGTTGCGGAGCCTGTGTAGCTGCCTGTAAAAATGCCAGTGCCATGCTTTTCGTATCTGCCAAGGTCTCCCAACTGGCACTTCTGCCACAGGGAAGGCCCGAAGCGGTTAAAAGAGTGAAAGCCATGGTTGCCAAAATGGATGAACTGGGATTCGGTAATTGCACCAATACAGGCGCTTGTGAAGCTGAATGCCCCAAATCCATTTCCATTTCCAATATTGCCAGATTAAACAGAGAATTTTACAAAGCCAGTTTTATTGCTCAGGAGGAAATAGTCAGAGCTGAAGGTGGCGTATAAACCGTTTTACTATTTAATCATTTATATTTTTTTTTCATTTCTGCTGCATAGTGTGATTGATGCTTTCATCTGGTTTGAAGGAGTCAATAGTTTATACTAATGATAATGAATGATATGGGAATGGTGAAATAATCATTAAAAAATCGTTACTTTTTTCATTTTGAGATACTAAACAAAAGAATTAGTTTCCCGGAATATTGATAAAAAGAAAATCATGAACAGGACTGTTATTTCCCTGA
>JAAYUY010000089.1 GCA_012517435.1 Sphingobacteriales bacterium
CAAAGACAATCCTCACCAACTAATTAAAAAATTTCAAACATCAGACTACTTTTCAACAGTATTGAGAAAAATAAAAGTATAGCATGGATTAAAATTTAAATACTTTTGCCACAAAAAATTGTAATGGATATTATTCAGAAAATCAAACAGATAAATGAATCAATTGTTCTCATTATCAGCAGGTTGGAAAAATCTGGCACTTTACATACTATTGACAGGGATTTACTCAGGCAGAAACTCATTGCCATGTACGATCTGCTTGAACAGGAGCAAAGAATAATTCATTCAGACATACAGACCGCACAGGAAAGTATTAAAAAAGCTGAAGAGGTAATTGAAGAAAAGCATGTGGAACCTGAGCCAAAAGCAGAAACTCTGCAAGTACTTCCTGAAGAAAAAACAGAAGAGGTTTTACCGCAACCTGAACCGGTAGTAGCTGATAAAAAAGCTGAAGAAGAAATACCTGCTGAACCCGTTATGCTTAAAGAAGAAGAAGAACTGAAACAGGAAGTTGAAGATGCTGTCAATCAGGTGGTTGCAGAAGCTGAGGAAATAAAGGAAGCAGAAGTAATTGCAGAGCCGGCACAGGTGGCTGAAGAAATAGAGCCTGAAAAACCGGTAACAGAGTTTAAAGAAGATTTGTATCAGGCTGCACAGGAGCAGATTCGTAAAAAGGCTGTTTTTGAAAAATTTGCCAAGCAGGAACCTTCCCTGAACGAGAAACTTGCAGGCAAAAAAGAATATGTCCCTCTGGCCGACAGTCTTCAGAAAGGCCCGATAAAAGACATAAAAACAGCTATTACGCTGAACATGAAACTTGCATTTATCCGTGAACTATATGGCGGAGATCAGAAAGAATACAATCAGATGATCAGTTTTCTGACAAAATGCCAGAATTATACGGAAGCCAAGCTTTTTCTTCAGGAAGAAAAGGAAAAACATCCAAACTGGGAAAACAAAACTGAAATGTTTGAGCAATTAATGACATTGATTCACAGGCGTTTCAGAATGTAAAACCTATCGGATCAGGTGAAGTGTTCCACTGACGGTTTTATTTTGTCCCTTACTCCCTTTAACCTTTAAAATATAGAAGTAAACATCAGGCGGGCAGTCATGACCTTTGTATTTCCCGTCCCAGCCTGAATTTTTATCTCCGGTTACAAAAATTTCTTCTCCCCATTTATCGAAGATTTTCAGGCTGAATTCCTGAATGTTTTTCCCTTTAATGACAAAGGTATCGTTGATGCCATCCTGGTTAGGTGTGAAAGCATTCGGAACAAAAGCATACAGGGTAGTCGGAACACAAACGATGTTCGAAACACTGCTGACATCAGGTCTGACTGCATGCGTGGCAGTTATGCGGTAGCAGTAATATTCCTGGTCTTTTTCAGTTTGCTGGTCAGTGAAAGGAGTAGGGAGACTGAAATCAGCCAGATTTTCAAAATTTCCGCTATTATCATCGAAAATTTCAAGAATATATTCCAAAATACCTTCAGGCCAGTCGTAGTAAGCAGTCCAGTTAATGACTGGAAATGTAGCTGAATCATTGACCGTCAGCAGAATATTTCGTCCCGGGTTGCTGAAATTCCCGGTATATCCGCAGGTGTCTTCTGCATTGACCTGGTAGGTGTACAGATTTTCACCTGTTTTTGTCAGCAAATCATAATAACTTAAAATGGATGCATCAACTTTTGCAAAATGCTGAAAATTACCTCCATTGATTGATTTTTCGATATTGTAATAAAGAGGAATTCCTGTGGCAGGTTTTTCCCATTCCATGTAAATCTGATCTTTATCGTAAACGCTTACAGTTTTCAGATAGGGTGCCGACACGTGCTCTTCAATTCTGAGTTGATGGGTAGTATCATGAGAACAGTTGTAATCTGAAGTAACCTTCAGCCGGATGTTTTTGATGCCGGGTGTGGTAAAGGTAAAAACAGGGTCACGCTGATTTGAACTACCATCGCTGAAATCCCAGTCCCATGACGAAATAATATCTGGTGAATTGATACTTGATAAATCTTTAAAATACAATTCTTTATCTAAACAGGGCTGAGAAAAACCGAAATCAGCCTTTGGCATGGGATGCACATAAACCATGAAGGTGTTTGAATCAATACAATTCAGGTCAGATGTGGCCTTGAACCATATCCGGTAAGATTTGTCCTGCAGGTATTGATGCGAAGGTGCAACAGTCGTGGCATTGGTGTTATCCCCGAAATCCCACAGGTAGCTCAGATTTCCTGATGAAATGCTTGTCTGGTTGCTGAAGATGAACTGATTGCCTTTTAAACACTGGTGCGTGTCATTGACGGAAATACTGACGAGGGGAGAAGGGAGAACGGAAATGATCCGGGTAAGACTATCAGAACACCCATGATCACTGACAGCTTTAAGTCTGACAGGATAGAGCCCTTCTTTTTTCAGATTGATATTCACATCTTTCTGTGAAAAGCTCATGCTGTCTGCAATATTCCAGAAGTAATTCAGCGTTCCGGCAGGTATAACAGATTGGTTGGTAAAAGAAAATAAGTTCCGGTTGCTGCACTGGTCGGTGTCATTGATGGAGAAAGCTGTATGTGGCATCGGATAAACTTCAACATTTCGGAATGCTGAATCTTTACAACCTTCTCCGGAGGTAACAACCAGTTTTACAGTATATTGACGATAAGTAGCATAGGAATGACCGGGGTTCTGGCTGGAGTAAAGAACAGAATCTCCCATGTCCCAATTCCAGCTGCTGATTTTTCCGCTTTGAATATTGCTTTCATCTTTAAACCTGAATAAATTTCCACTGAAACACTGGTAAGGTGTATCGACCGTGAACCGGGCAACAGGCATCGGAAATACAATGACTTTTGATGAAAAAGTATCAGCGCATTGCTGATCGGATACAGTGACAAGGGATACACTGAAAGTATCGGCTGATGAATAAGAATGGATGTAATTAACTGCATTTGAATTATTTCCGTCACCACCATTCCATAAATAACTGTTCAGACTACCTGACGAAATCTGACTGGTATTTATAAAAGTAAACTGGTTTCCGCTCAGGCACTGGCCGGATGGACTGACGGTAAAAGAGCCTGCTGGTTTCGGAAAAATAACAGCCTTGCGGATGAAACTGTCGCGGCAATCCCAGTTGCTGACGGCAATCAGTTTAACATCAAAAGTGTCATCTTGCTGATAGTGGTGAGCTGGCTGCGACAACAAAGAACTTTGTCCATCTCCAAATTCCCAGCGATAGGTCATATTGCCGGCTGAAATAGTTGACAGGTTATTGAATTTTAACAGGTTGGTATTTACACACTGACTGCTGTCATCTATGGTGAACATGGCATCAGGCATGGGTTGAACCTTGACAATGGTATTCACCTGAAAAGTATCAGAACAACCGGTATTGGCCATGGCTATCAGGACGACATCGAATGTGTCGGGATAACTATATGAATGTGAGGGAGTTGTGGCTGAGGAGCTGTCACCATCCCCGAAGAACCATCTGTAAGACAGGCTGCCCCATTTGATTTTGGTATGGTTGTAGAAAATAAAGTTATTTCCGCTGAAGCACTGGTTGGTGTCGTTAATGCCAATTGATATTTCAGGACTTGGATAAACCATAACGCTTTTTTCAATGGTGTCGGGGCATCCTTTATCGGTGAGGGTGATAAGACGAACAGTAAATGTATCTGATGAGGAATAAACATGAGCAGGGGAAACGGCAGTTGAGCCGGTATTGTCGCCAAAATTCCAGATGTAATCGGGTGAACCTGACGAAACTTTACTTAAGTTATTGAATTTGAAAGTGTTCCATTTAAAACATTGAATTGAATCGGAAATTGAGAAATCTGCCTGTGGGGATGGAAAGACAGTCAGGTTTCTGCTTGCCGTATCCGTGCATCCGTAATTGGAGAAAACGATCAGATTTACCGGACAGATGCCCGCAGGAAGGGTTGATGGCTGATAAATCCTGCTGCCTGTTGTTGTATCGGATAATATTTTATTTATCCATAAAAGGGAGGTTAATGTGCCTTTCGATATACTGCTCTGATCAGTGAGCTGGAAATTTTGTTCATTGTAACATTGCATGGAATCATTGACAGAAAATGTTGCCTGAGGCATCGGATAGACTTCCATCAGGTGGATAATGCTGTCTTTACAACCTAAATCTGAAGTGGTTACAAGTTTGACGGAAAAATTACTGTCATGCGAATAAATGTGTTGAGGATTATTAAGGGAAGACGAAGTATTATCCCCGAAAAACCATTTACTTGTAAAAGTTCCGGTATGTATCTGTGTCTGATTGGTAAAATTAAAGAGATTGTTAAACAGGCATTGTGTACTGTCATTTACTGCAAAGGAAGATACCGGATTGGGCATGACTATCAAAGATTTTTCCATGGTATCGGGGCAGGTCAGGGGAGTTATGACTACCAGCCTCACCGTAAAAGTATCATCTGTCTGATAAATATGACTGGTATCCTTGCTGTAGAATTTGCTGCCATCTCCGAAATCCCAGTAATAATTCAGTGAACCTGTCTGAACACTTGAACTGTCTTTGAAGATAAATTTATTACCATTCAGGCATTGCTGGGGATTGTTCACTGAAAAGTACGCCAAAGGCGAAGGAAATACAATGCCATTCAGGTTTGCCGTGTCCTTGCATCCTGCATTTGTGGTGGCTATCAGGCTGATGGAAAAGGTATCCGTTTTCTGGTAAACATGTACCGGGTCTTTTTGTGTAGAGCTGTTCGTATCTCCGAAGTTCCACAGATATGACATGGTTCCGTATTGAACGCTCGATTGGTTGGTGAATATGAATTTATTTTCATTAAAGCATTGGGCAGAATCATTTATTTTAAATTTAGCCGCAGGCTCCGGATTTACCCAAACCCATCTTTTAACAGAATCATAACATCCATGCCCTGTTGTATAAATAATTTTTACCAGATGAGTATCACATACCTGAAACACATGATTGGTGTCGGTTATTTTTCCTGAAAAACTCAAATCATTGCCGATGAACCATTTCCGGTTGGTAATGCTGTCGTTGGTAATCACTGTACTGTCAATAAACCTGAAATAGTTGCCATTGAAACACTGAAAAGTATCGTTGATATATAGGTTTTTAACTGGCATAGGAAAAACTTCAATTTCACGCTTACTTATATTCTCAGTGCCCATCCGGTAAGTGGTCAGGCTGACGGTATATTTTCCGGGTTTTGAGAAAATGTGTTTCCCTGTCCATGCGGTTGAATAGTTGTTAGTACCGGAACTGCTGTCGCCAAAATTCCATAATACTGAATCAAGGCAGGAAGTATTGGTGATGTTAAAAACGGCCTCCTCTCCATGACAAACATTTTTAAAGGTAAAGGGATGTTTGAAAAACCAGGAAGTTACAAACTGGGGCAGGCCATTGAAAGTATAATTTGACATTCCGAGATAAACTCCTGAATCCTGATAGCAGCAACCTATGCCTTTTTGCTCCGGTGCATTGATCACACCCAGGTAATGGCTATTGTACCGGGCGACATAGATTTTTCCATCTTTAGCCAGTTGCATACCCCCTGAATACCACCAATACCAGTTCCCGCTAACGGTCGCTATTTTAGTTCTGGAGTTTTGTATATCCTGTTGATTCCCGGCATTTAAATCGTATTGATAAAGGTCAAACACACTGCCTGGCCAATAATTGGAATGGTCAGCCAGATAGATTTTACTGCCATCAGGAGAAAATTCAATGCTATTTGCACCCCAATAATACCAATAACTGTATTTGCTGATGGTGAGTTCGATGGGGTTGCTTAAAACACCTGTGCTGTTGTTAAAATTAAAGATTTCACAATTGGCAGAGTCATTCGTATAGGAATAGTAGTGACTGTAACTGTTGGCAATGCGTTTACCATCGGGAGAAGCTTTTAAATATCCATTCCACCAGTAATAAGTGTAAGGAAAAGTAACCAGTCGTCCTGTCTGGGAGATGACAGGGGTTGTGTTGACCCCGGCATTACTGACCAGAAAGGCATAAAACTTATTAGTGCCTGACTCGTGAACAATAACCCAGTAATCAACGCCATTGGCATGTTTGACGGCTGTGATTTTGGCATCGAAAGTTTTCTGCATGACGATGCTATTACGGTTGATAACACCACCATCTCCGTTGTTCAGGGTCGTAACCACTGTTGAATAACGCAGGGCATCAGGGTATCCTGTTGCGGTGTTGTTTCTGTTTACGGAAAAAATGTAATAGGTAGTGGTCGTTCCGGGGCGTGGCACGATAATCACTGAAGGGCCATAATTTCCGTATGTGTAGTCTCCCATCAGGTTTGAGCCGTTTTGCATCACCTGATTGTTTTTGTTATAAACAGTCGAACCATTGGTGTAGCATATCAGGTTGCCGGAGGAATCAGAAATAGAGGCGCAACCACCCCAGGCTATCATGGCACTGTTGTTCAGAGCTACCGGACTTCCGGAGCTGAAGTTCAACCCTGCGTAATTTCCGAAGTGCCAGTTGTTGGTATATTCCTGCGGAATTCCACTGAATGAAACGCAAAAAATCAGAAAGAGAACAAACAGGAATTTAAATTTAAACATAATGTCTCAATCCTCTAAGGAAAATGGCAATTAATTTTGGGCGTAAATATACGATAATCCTGATTTGTCTTGAATTAATTTTTGAGGATAATATATAGCCTCTTTATCATCACTCATCAGTAGCAATTTATTCCACACTGAGCTGGATTGTCTTTTGTTTTCATG
>JAAYUY010000090.1 GCA_012517435.1 Sphingobacteriales bacterium
ATAAACCTGTCCAGCTTCGGTTTCACTTCTGTAGCTCTTAGCGTTGCCCCATCCTGATCGTGCTGGAAATGGATGATGGGGGTGTGCTGTTTTAATGTGAATTCAAGCTTATACATTTCTTTGATCTTTAAAGTTAAACCCTGAATAAAATCCCGTGATGGGCATCATTATTTACCGGAAAGTTTACATTGTCTTCAGCATTGGTGCCATCGCTGAATTCTACGGTTATTTTCCTTACAGTATCATTGTCGAAGGAGGTGAAATTGATTTCGGCTAATCCATCTTTATCTGAAATGCCTGTTGCTGAAAAGTTATATTGTGTAAGAATGTGAACATTGGCAATAAGGGGTTTTGAATCATCTGCCCTATTAATTTTAAACCTGACGAAAGCATTTTTATTCTCAGGAGATTTCAAAAATTCTTCTTCTTCACCCGGATTGCAATTATTGTTTCTGTAGAATGCAATATGTAAACTTTCAGCTATGGTTTCGTTGAAAGTATCGAAACCAAGTTCTTCTGCTTTTTCAAAATCAGTACAGGCTGATGATGTCAGTGATGAAATAGTCTTTAAAAGTTTATCAAATTTTGATTTAATTCTTGCTCTGACAATACCTTTATAAATCCTGACAAACATATATAATGCGAACATCCCTACAAAAACTTCAATGATATAAAAAATCACGGGCCATAAATCATAAAAACCAAAAGGCTTGTTGCGCATACCTGCGTCAATTTCACGATGCACTCTATCATTAGACATTATTAAAATAAATACGGTGAAAATGGTTGCAAGAAAAATTCCCCAGATAAGATTTCTTCTTCCGGTTTTCTTAATTTCCGCTTTAATTTCATCATCTGTCTTGTCGTTGTTGGCTGGATTTCGCTTACGATCGTAAAATTCCTTTTCACGGGCATGTTTTGAAAGAGCAAGCATAAATAAATGTGAAATAAAGATAGTGCCGATAATTAATCCGACAGCAATAACCCAGGGGGCTTGTTTTAGCAGATCTTTATAGAGGTTAATGCTGAAAAGATATTCGATAACAGCTATTATTATAAGTGCAATTGTAAATACAATGGGATAAGCATTTGCCATGTAGTTATCCCAATTTTTAATAACATCTGAAAGTTCCTTATATCTCTTATAAAGATCATTGGCATCTGCAAGCAGTTCACCTGCTTTTGTTGCCTTTCGTTCAGATTGTCTGTAATAATTTTCAGCTTCATTACTCATTTTATTCTTTTTTTATGTTGTTATTAAATTCATCCATGAATATTTCTTTTGAAGACAAAGTAATAACTGAACCAACCTTAAAGCAATCTGTATTTTCATTCCACCCTATCAGGTAAACTAATGCATCAGGTGATTCAATAGTATTTGAAATGGGTTTTTCCTTGTTAAGAGGTTGATTCTTCCCATCTGAAAAAATTGCTATAATAATTTTGTCATAATCAGAAAAAATCGGTGTGCGAAGTAAGATATTAATTCTTTTAATTGATTCATCCAGGTTCGTCATGTCAGGGCCGTTAGGTTTGTAATTGATAACTTTTGGCATGATAATACTGTCAACAAACTGATTTATAAGATTTTGAGCGGAAATTAGTTTATTTTCATTTTCCTGAATGATTTTTTTGTTCGAATTCAAAATTTGAGTTCTTTCCGTCATGGTGATATCCCTGTCTTCTGTGTCAAACCATGTTGTATCAGAAAGTTCAGGTATTTTTAGAATGAAGGGTTCCCAACTCTGAGGTTCAGGATTCCCGATAAGGGCAACAGCTACCGTTCCTCCTCCCTGTTTGGAAATTTCAGTCAATAACATTTTGTAATCTTCTGCCGTCAACTTACGAATGCCGAAGGTAGAACCACTTCTGTCATCACCAATGACAAGCAACGTTTTTTTGTACTGTTTCTCAGGTTGAGTTTTTTGTTCCTCTTGGTTCGTATTATTGCAGGCAGTAAGCAATGCAAAGATTGCAAAGCCTAAAATGGAAATTTTTTTCATAAAATTTGAATGATTTTGAAGTTTTTTACATATATTCCTAATAATGCCTACTTTCATTTAATCTCATTATTTCAATAACTATATCGACTGAAGTTAGCGAATAAAATGAGGTAAAATGTTGTAAAACCTTTGGCAAAATCGATTAAAAATGCTTTTCATAAAAGAAAATGACAGAATTATTATCTTCAGTTTATTTAGTTCATGAAGCAAATATAAGAATTTTTTTTTCAAACAAATATTTTTTTAATTTTTTCTAAATCCAACATAGAAACTAATCAGCTCCTTTAAAATACCAAAATCAATTGTATCTTCTTTTTTAGATTTTTCAATTAACTGTAAGAAATGTTCATGAGTGAAGTTCTCTTCCTTGCGAATGTGAAAATTATGATTATTTTGTTCTCTTTTGGTTTCCTCCTGGGCAATCTGAAGTTTAACCTGAGTTTCAATTTTTGTTTTTTCAAGTTGAAAAAAACTTATAACCAAATAAAATATCATGGAAATGGCTCCAATAACGATAATCAATAGAACAAAGGGATAAATAGTTTTAAATGTTTCGGAGCATATTGCACAATTTTGGGAACATTTAACGGGAATATAAAACCCCAGAAAGGTACATACAATTGATAATGCAAATAAAATAATCAATACAACATAAATCATTACAGTTTTCATAAGCTATCGTTTTATTTGTTTAATTTTTAAATTTAGCCAAATTATAGCAGTTGCAATGCTTGCGGTTATGAGTATCAAACTAAAACTTAAAATATTCCAATTTATGTTTTCTGATTTAAGTTCAAAAGAGTTCATCCCAAAAATACCTGCTATCAACGATGCCGGTAAAAAGATTGCAGTTAATTTTGTGAGCAATGTAATAACTTTATTTTCAGAACGTTGTTCCTGCATTTCCATATAATTATGCAGTTCGCTAATTTCATCATCCAGATCTTTAACCTGATCTTTAAGTTTCATATGTTCCTGAAGTAAATTGTAAAGTTCAATACCTTGCTCCTGAGCGGTAACTTCCCTGAAATAGATTTTATTGACGAAACGTATATATTGCTTGTAAAGACTTGATACCTTATCAGATAAATGTTTTTCATTCTTCTTGATAAATCCTGAAATTTCAGTTACTTCATCGGAAAATTTTAAAATACAAGCACGTTGAACCAGACAGAGCTCAACTAATTTGTAATAAAGGGTTTGTACATGATTGAGCAGAAAGGCAGCTCTATTATTTTTAAGATTTGACAGGTCGTTAGTAAGACATACAAAAGAGTATCGGCTCAATCCGAAGATAGTTCCATAATTCAGCCACCTGAGATTTGTATGCTTTTCTAATAATTCTTTAGTCATCTTGTCATTTTGACAAGTTTTAAATTCACCATCAACAAATAAAAATTTATAAAACCAATCATCTGAAAGTAAAAGTAATCTGTTTTGAAATCTTCCTTTTTGAAAACTATTCAACCTTAATCGATTCAGAATTTCCTTATTCCCGTACCAGCAAATCACAAACATTCGATCATCTAAAACAGGTGCAATATGGATTTTGGTTTCGTTTGAAGTATCATCAATCAGTTTGGTAGTCAGAAGGTTTGCAGGAAACAGCTTTTTAATGAAATCAGGAATGATGAACAATCCATTTTTAAAATTATTTGGATTGGTGTAATCCAGAAATTCCTCATGGGCGATACCTTCAATTTCAATAGTTTTAGCTAATTCAGAATATTTTACAAATTCCAATCCTTTCTTAAAGTCATCATAATTAAATTGCGCCTGAGTGCCAGTTATATCTACATCCAACCCAAAAAAGGGAGGGTATATTCTTCTTCCAAACTGGTTGATTTTTAATATATCATCCTCCTTGGATTGATTTTCATCGCGGTTGTTCAGATGAAAGCTCAAAACTCCAATTCCTGTACTATACAAGTGAAGTAAAATGCTGTCTATCAGTAGTTTATATTCTACTTTTGCAGTCTTGATTTTATAATGAACAGTATCAGATGGAATCTGATATTCGAAATGTGCTATAAAAGTATCGTCAGGATTATTGTCTTTGTTTTCAGGCTTTTTAAAGTCATATAATATATCACGTACAAAATCATAAAAGTAGTTGGCTTCATTGTACTCAAGAATAGTTTTTATTTCAAATTGTTCTCTCTTCCATTTTGAATTTTTCAATGCAAAAATAAAATCGCTTAATTTATTTTTTTCTTCAATAAGCGTATCCTTAAATTTTTCCCCTGTATATTTCCATTGAAAAGGGAATAAGAAAACATGATAACTAAAAAGTTGTTGTGGGTTATTCATGTTCAACAAGTTTAATAATTTGTGGAATAATTTTGTTTTGAATATCTGTAGCGGAAAATGTAAAATCTGCAAAACCAAAAAATCCGTTTTCCCCTCCGCCATAATACGCATTATTGTTTTTTACATTATCCTGAAACTGGTTAATCAGCTTAATGATGCCTTTTCCATAATAGCATAAATTTTTTTCAGTGTAGATAATTAATTTATTATATTTACCAAATAATCTGTCCGTTATAGGAGAAAATTTGTAAGTTAGTGACCTTATGACTGCAACATTATTAATTATTTTACAATTTTCATGGATCGATTTGATGCCTAGAAATTCATCTGATTTCGTAACTCCCTGAGACTTCCTGTCTGATCGTCTGATTTTTTCAATTTCATCAGTTGTAGCTCCATTTTTTATCATTTCAGGAATATAACCCTTATCATTGGCAGCAACTAATTTTTGATACCTGTTTAGCTTAATGCCCAGTATTTCCGCTACTTGTTCAAGTGATGATGGCAGTTGGCTGAGTTGATTATGATGATCAATAATCCGGTAATTTTCGGGTGCAGGAATATCACTGATTAGTTCAATACCATAAATCAAATGGTAGTAATAACTTTGAACTATTATTTCATGATAATCACTGAGTTTAGCTCCCCAACTCAAATTTTTATCAATAAACTGAATCTTTTTTTTGTAAAGAAGTTTTTTAATTTCAATCATTTCCAAATCATGCCCCCCCAATAAAAAGATTTCTTTTTTGTTCAGTTGCATTGTAGAAATGAATATTTATAGACAATACAAAGTAAATAAAAAATCAGAAACAAAAATTATTTTTTATCTTAAAACTTTTCCCCTCTAATCTTTTTTCAAAAAAACTTGCAAACCCTTTTTCTGACTTTATAATTTTGTATCATCTTTTTGCAGCAGATGACAACGACTTGTAACATAGCAAAACCGCTAATACCATGGAAAAAAATCTTATCCTTGAAATTTTACATTACCTTAAAATGACACTACTGATGATAATTGTTTTTCTCTCACTGGTAATGTTTTTCAGAAAACTTACAGGCAAAGCCAATACGCTTAAATATCAGGGAATAGTTGAAGTTCAGAACGGATCAGGAATACCTTGAAAAATGAAAAATACTATTTGCAGAATGGTAAAAAAAATGCAGCTCACATGCAAAACAACCTGACAATACAGCCATAGTAGTTCTGCATCTTACTAATTTTAGCTGTCAGGAGGAAGATTTTTCTTCCTCCTGTTTTTTTTCAGTAAGACGAAAAAGATTATTCTGTTTTTTCTTCAGTGGTTTTTGCCTTGCATTTAGTGTTGATTTTCAATGGGAGGTATAATGGGCAGAAGGCAAAAATAGCTGTCAGAATAAAGATGGCAGCAATGGCAATCAAAACCACTATCAGCCAGGTAGCTGTAACTGTTTTAAAAGCAACAAGTAAAATCAAGATAACAGCAATAGCAGCACGGGCTACTCTGTCAAAAATTCCCATGTTACATTTCATATTCAGAAAATTTAGTTTAAAAGTTTTTCTCAATAATTAAGCCAGCAGAAATATTGACAAAATGTCGGATTATCATCAGGCAGGAAGAAAATTTTTATAATGTAAATATCTCTCAATCACTTCATTAACAAACTTAAACGACTCATAACCTCTGCTGTAACCATGTCTGACAACCGGATCCCTGTAATATTTTGGGTATGCCTTTTTGAGCATAAAAGAGTCCACATTGTTATCCCAGTAAAATTTGTTTTTTTTATATTTTTCGGCCAGACGCATGGCATCAAACACATGTCCGGGGCCGCTGTTGTATGAGGCAAGTATGAATTTTATTCTTTCGGAAGAGTCAGCAATCATGTTGAAGCATTTATCGAGGTATTGTATGTATTTGACACCGGCCCTGATTTGAGATTCAACACCTGATAAAGTGTCGATGCCAAAATTTTTTGCGGTAACCGGCATCATTTGCATCAGGCCGAAGGCGCCTTTTCGGGATGTCAGGTTTTCCTGAAACTGAGATTCCTGGTAAATAAGTGCTGCCAGAAGACGCCAGTCCCAGTTGATTTCCTTTGCATATTTCTTTATCAATGCATCGTGTTTTGATATTGATTTGCTGCTTGAAGAAGTCAGGTATTTGTCAATAAATTTTTGAATTTCAGGACTTTGATAATATTTCCTGTACCAGTAGCGAAATAATGATGTTGTTTTGAATTCGCTTAACCACTTATTAATTTCATTCAGAAATAATACAGAGTTTTTATTGACTGCCCATGCATAAGATGTGATTTGGTTCCCAACTTTTGAAAAGGTGATGTTTCCGAGTTCTTTGCTCAGTAATTCGGCAATATGTCGGTCGGCCATGGTGCAGGATATTTCTCCGGAGGCAACTTTTTTAATCAGGTCTTCCTGTAAAAGATTGTTTTCTTCGATAATACTGATCTTCATTTCATCCCTAAGCTTGTTAAGGGTACTGACGAATGAAGATTGAGCCGGAACATGAATATCGGATTTGTCATTCAGAGGGTTATTATCATTTTTCCTGTAAACAATTACTTCTTCTGATTGATAGAGAGGAACAGAAAAGTTTAAAAATTCTTTCCTTTCATCGGTTATCGTCAGGTCGAAGGCAATTAGATCGCAAGTGCCGGAATTAATGAGTTCGAAAGCTTCATTCAGGTTAGAAACAGTCGTAATGTTAAGTTTTACACCAAGTTCACCGGTAAATTTTTTTAGTAGTTCATAATGAAAGCCCAGGGGAATGCCTTTATAGATAAAATATGAGGTCGAACTTTTAATGGTAATGGCATTAAGAATACCTCTGGTCTGAATTTTTTTCAGGGTTACAATGGCAGGCTTTTCGTTAACCTGAGTAGGTTTGAAGCAGGATGAAACAAGAAACAGAAAAGTTAAACCGAAAGAAAACAGGTATGATCGAAAACTCATTACCAGTATATTAAATTAAGAAAAATTTCTATCCTTATCTCAAAATTCAAACCATTTGGTTGAAAATTATGACAAAATTATCCCCGAAAAAATCATAAGATATTGATTGTAAATTTGTTATATTATGGAAAAAGTTAAATTAACATAGAAAGAAATATTATTCAGAAGGATGTAGAAAATTAAAAAATGTTATTTTTGAGGTGCTAATAAAATGCCTTAAAAAACGAAGAACATGAAGCAAATATTATCATTCATTCTGCTGGCAGGCCTGATGCCACTGATTTCTTCTGGTCAGGAAGATCCGTTTACTGTAAAAAACGATACAGTGCTGACAATAGTTTCCGGTGTTGAAACCGGCTCATATTTTCAGATAGCCCAGGATTTGATTAAATATTCCGGTTGTAAGCTGGTCATCAAGCCTTCGCAGGGAGCAATCAATAATTATGCTTTGCTGATTAATGATCCCTTGGTGAATATAGGTATGGTTCAATATGATGTTTTATTGAAGGGTAAACAACATGATTATGAAACCAAAAAACAAATCAGTGAAAACCTTCAGGTATTGATTCCGTTGGGTTATGAAGATATTCACCTGATTACGCGAGTCAATTCAAATATTCTCTCTGTAAAAGATCTGGCCGGGAAAAAGGTTTCTGTCGGTAATCCACAGACAGAAGGCACCTCCATTACGACCGGACTTATCAGAAGTGTTACTTCAGTTCCATGGGAAGAAGTGAATATGTCGTTCGACAGTGCTTTTGTTGCTTTACTCAACGGAAAGATAGATGCCATGTTCTTTGTGGGTTATGCACCGGTTCAGAAACTAAAGGCTCTTTTGCCGACTTTCAACCAGTTGATAAAACTTGTACCTATTGAAGAAGAAGCACTTGCCCAGTTTCATCACAAAACGGTTATCACAGCCGGAACGTATCCATGGCTGAATGAAGATGTTGCTACTTATGCTGTTCGTGCTTATCTGGTTGCCAATATTAAAACCGACAATCAGGTGAATATAGCTGCTTATGAAAAACTTTTAAATGCTATCAAAAATAACATGGATATTTTGGTACAGAACGGACATCCTGCATGGAAAAAAGTTGACCTCAGCTTCAAAGATGTCAAATGGCCTGTACATCCTGCTGCCAAAAAAGTTTTCAAACTGAAGTAATCATTATTTCCAAACTGCTCAGATGGGAAGGGTTGATCTATTCCTGATTATACTATACGTTTTGTGTGCTCTTATTTTTGCCACATTTGGCAAGATAAGGAAGAGAAAAAGCTGGATAAAAATTTTTCTTATTACCCTTTTCCTGACTCCAGTTACTTCTTCCATCATTCTTTTCAGGAAAAAAAGAGAGAAAATAACTTATGTCGTGAACCGGTATAAGTGCCCGAGATGCGAATTTAAATATGATACCCAGCTTGACCATTGCCCTTATTGTGAAAAAGAAGGGCATATCATAGCCCTTGAAGAAGTCAGCCAGATTATGACTTAATCTTTGAGTGAGTCAAGAAATTCTGTAATGAGTTGAAATTCATATCCTTTACCCGATAAATAACGTCCAATTTTAGCTTTTCTGCTGAAACTATCAGTGTCTTTTATCTCCTTAAATTTTTTCTCAGCCAGTTTTCGGAATGTTTTGAGATAATCCTGATCATCAATTTCTTCCATGGCTATTCTGATAAGGTTTGAGTTAATTCCTTTTGATTTCAGGGCATTGATGATTTTAAGTTTCCCCCAGTTTTTCAGATAAAAATGCCCTCTGACAAAACTTCTGGCGAAACGCTCTTCGTTTAAAAACTTATTTTCAATCAGATAAGCAATGATTTCGTCCCTGTCATCTTTGGAAAATCCCAGATTGTAAAGCTTTTCGTTTACTTCCTGATGACAACGATCCTGATATGTGCAATACTTTTCAAGCTTTCTGACAGCTTCCTGTTTGCTTACTTTTTTAAGCATGAGTTCTTATTATAAACTTTCTTTACCATGCAAAAGTAGGTTTTTGTCCATAATTGCCTTTTGGTATTGAACACTTTCATCATAACTTTGTTTACTGATAAAAAGCCGGTATTCAATCTGCAATGCAATTTACCATCCGTGAAATTAAAGAGCTGACAGACGGGAAATTTTTATTTTTTTCCTCAGACGATACCATCAAGTATGTTGTGACCGATTCAAGAAATTTTCTGCGAAAGCAAAATGCTGTTTTTATTGCAATCAAGGGGCAAAACAATGACGGGCATAAATATATCAGAGAACTGGCTGAAAAAGGTATCAGAAATTTTATTATTGACAATCAACGATTTATTGAAGATTTACCTGAGAATATTATTCACGGATTAAATGTAATTCTATGTCACAACAGTGTGGATGCACTTCAGCAGATTGCTTTTGCTCACCGTAAAAAATTTAAGATTCCTGTTGCGGCTGTTACCGGTAGCAACGGAAAGACCATTGTTAAGGAATGGATTGCACAGCTTTCTGCAAATGTGAAAAAGGTCAGGGTCAGCCCTAAAAGCTATAATTCTCAGATAGGTGTTCCTTTCTCCCTGCTGACGTTGAATGAGAGTGATGAAATGGCGGTGTTTGAAGCCGGAATTTCAACGGTGGGTGAAATGCAGAAACTTGCCGGAATCATTGATCCTGAGTCGGGTATCCTGACAAATATCGGGAATGCTCATCAGGAAGGTTTCAGTACTATTGAACAGAAACTGAGGGAAAAACTACTGTTGTTCAGAAATTCATCAAAACTCATTTACTGCAAAGACCATGAGTTTATTGATACTTACATACATAAACTAAAAAAAGAGGGATTTTTCAATAAAAACATTGAACTGGTTACGTGGTCATTAAAACCTGACGGGGATTCAAAGTTAAAAATCACTCATCAAGAAATTACAACTGCCGGCAGAAAAGTAAGTTTTGAATGGCAGGGAAAGACCTATTCATTTCTGATTCCTTTCAGCGATCAGGCCTCCTTCGAGAATTGTCTGCATGCCCTTTTGTTTTTACTTGAATATCATTTCAGTCCCGACTATTTAACATCTCGAATGGCTGATTTACAGCCTGTTGAAATGAGGCTTGAGATCAAGGAAGGCATACATTCCTGCCTTTTAATAAACGATACCTATAATTCAGACATTAATTCACTGGCAATTGCACTTGATAATCTCGTTTATCAGGGGAAAAACAGAAAAAAAACAGCCATCATTTCGGATATTCTGCAAAGCGGAACCAATCCTGAACAAATGTATTCCCATATTTCGCAAATGCTGAGACTCAGGAATATTGACAAGGTGATCGGGATTGGTAAAAACATGAAACGTTTTGAAAACCTGTTTGATAAAAATGCTTCGTTTTATCTTTCAACCGATGAATTTTTAAAAAATATCAATCCTGACAGTTTTCGGGATGAAGCCATTCTGATAAAAGGGGCAAGGGTATTTTCATTTGAGAAAATTACTGCTTTACTTCAGCGTAAAATACATGCTACCGTTCTGGAAATCAATCTTAATCATTTGATTCACAACCTGAATGTTTTTCGTTCAAAACTGAAGCCTGACACCAAAGTGATGGCCATGGTAAAAGCCTTTAGCTATGGCTCGGGAAATATAAATGTCTCTAACATTCTGGAATACAATCAGGTGGATTATTTTGGAGTGGCTTATGCCGATGAGGGAATTGAACTGGTCAATGCCGGCATCAGAAAACCCATCATGGTGATGAATCCTGATATTGAAAGCCTGTCGTCAATTCTAAGCTACGGGCTCGAACCTGAAATTTACAGTTTCCGTCTGTTGAATACATTGACAGACATTTATCGGAAAAGTCCTTTTTCGAATAAGGTTAAAATTCATCTGAAATTTGATACAGGGATGCACAGACTTGGATTTTCACTGACTGATGTCCCTGAAATTGCTTTAATCCTGGAGAAAAACCCCTATCTCGATGTTGCTTCAGTTTTTACACATTTGTCTTCTGCAGAAATATCTGATTATGATAGCTTTACCTTAAATCAGCTGACAGTTTTTGAAAAGATTTGTAAAGAATTGAAAAGCAAGGGGATAAATGGTTTTCTTCGTCATGCTCTCAATAGTGCTGCTATTATCCGCTTTAATGATCATCAATATGAAATGGTCAGGCTGGGAATAGGATTATATGGCATAGATATAACCGGTAATATTCAGGAAAGTTTAAAAAATGTCATTACATTCAAAACGGTTATTTCTCAGATCAAAGAGATTGAAGCAGGCGAAAGTGTTGGATATTCAAGGAGTTACATTGCAAAGAAAAACATGAGGATTGCTACTATCGGAGTTGGTTATGCTGATGGTTTTCCCCGCAAACTTGGAAATGGTACCGGACAGGTGCTTGTCAACGGACATAAGGTCCCGGTGATCGGAAATGTTTGTATGGACATGACCATGATTGACATCAGTGATATACCTGCCAACGAAGGAGATGAAGTCATCATTTTCGGAGATGAATTACCCTTGTCAGAAATATCAAAAGGTCTTGAGACTATTCCCTATGAAGTATTGACAAATATTTCGCAAAGGGTTAAAAGAGTGTATTACAAAGAATAATGTTAAAGCCATGTTAGTTAAAACAGCAAATACTCAATATAAACTTAATGAATTGATATTCAGGCGATACAGCCCGAGAACCTTTGAACCTGAAACTCCCCCGAAAGAAGTACTGATGCGGATTTTTGAAGCGGTCAGGTGGGCTCCTTCATCTATGAACGACCAGCCTTGGAAAATACTTGCAGGGACAAAAGGTACGGAAACCTATGAAAAAATTTTTGACAGCCTCGTTGATTTTAACAGGAAATGGGCTAAGCTGGCTCCGGTATTAGTGGTTATCTGTGGAAATAAGATTTCTGCAAAAACAGGAAAAGAAAATCCGGCCTTTCGGCACGATTGCGGCCAGGCTGCAGCATATCTGACTTTTCAGGCTATGGAAGAAGGTTTGTATTGCCACCAGATGGGAGGGTATGATAAAGAAAAGATTATCAAGGCCTTTCAGCTGAGCACAGACCTCGAACCTGTTGTCGTTATTGCGTTAGGTTTTCCGGGAAAACCTGAATATCTGGATGAAATTTTCAGAAAAATGGAACTCTCAGAAAGAGTCCGGAAGCCACTCGATGAAATTGTTTCACTTGATTACTGATAGAATAAAAGGCCTGTTTGTTTTACCTGAGTCGATCCGAAGGTATTGATTCAGAAAAAGTCATGAATAAGACAGGTCTGTTACTGATGCTAAGCTGTGTGTTGTCAGGGGTTTATGCTCAGAACAACGACAGCAATAAAATAGTTGTTACTGACAAAGGAACAGGAATTGATATTAAACTGGGAGACAGCACTATTAGCTTCACCAATGAAGGTCTGTATCAAATGTTTATCAATGATGGAATTCAACTGGCTGCTGAAGGGAGATATGAGGAAGCCATCAGCAAATTTAAACTTTCACTGCTTTATGTCAGCAATGACCCGGAAGCTTATTATTACATCGGGCTGGCTTATTATTACCTACAGCATGAGCAGGAAGCATTGGAATATCTGAATGATGCTCTCCGCCTGGATGATCATCATTATCTTTCTTTAATCATGAGAGGAATTATTTACAGCAAAATGGAATTGTTTAACCATGCGGAAGACGATTTCAATCTCGCAATTTCCATATCACCTGAAAATCCACAGGGATATTTCAATCTTGGTATTTCTTACCTGATGAATAATGAAACGGAAAAGGCATGTGACAAACTGAAAAAGGCAATTGATTTAGGAGACACCAGAGCCGCTGAAGTTTTCACTGATTATTGCCATTAATCTGATCCTGTGTTGCTTAGAACAATAAGAGGCTTGTATCTGTAACATGTACTAACCGTTTTTGCCTGTTGATGTCATATAATTATTTTTTCTCAAATTTGCTGTTAATAAAAAATCGGACATGAAACTGACAAAAGAAGAAGAGGACATATTATCGGGCAAACAGGGAAAAGCAAAGGCTCAGGCATTGGATTTTATTATACAACTGGGAGAGGCATTTGACGCTGAGAGGCTGGTGGATATCGTATATTGTCATTATCCTGCTGAAATGGCCATTTACAGGGGAAATGTCGAAGATGCGGTGGAATATGCAGAAACAGGTGCAAAAGTATCAGTTCCTACTACCAGTTCAACTCTTTGCTGTGATCTTGAAAAACCTGAAATTACAGGTTGTCCGGCTCAACTTGTTGATTTACAGTCGCAGATTGAGCCGGCCCATCGAAAAATGGGAATTCTTGAAACCTTTACCTGTACGCCTCAACATCTTGGATTTATACCACCCTTCGGAAGTTATACTGCACTGGTCGAAAGCAGTGCCATTATTTATTACAACTCTGTTTTGGGGGTTCGAACCAATCGTGGAGGCTTGCTGACCCGTCATTCTGCCGTGTGTGGAAAATATCCGTTGATGGGTTATCTGCTGGATGAAAACAGGAAAGGAACGCATTGGTTTAAAGTGGAAATCAGCAGGGAGAGATTAACTTCTGAAGATTCATGGAGTGCTCTTGGTTTTTATATCGGGAAAATTGCCGGCAGCGGAGTGCCTGTTATTGAAGGGGTTAACACACATCAGCAGGAATTTCTGCTTGCATTGGGCGCTACATTGGCTACAGCCGGATCCGTTACTTTGTTTCATATTCCCGGAGTCACACCTGAAGCGAGGACAGTTGAAGAAGCTTTTCAGGGGCAACTCCCTGAACATAAATACATTATAAAAGACGAAGATTTGGACAGCGTTTATGCAACTTTGACAAATATTTCAGCCGGTGATCCTATTGACTTTGTTACCCTTGGCTGTCCGCATTATACCTTGCCGTTACTTCAGAAAGCTGCAGCTTTACTTGATGGAAAGAAAATAGCTCCTGGTGTCAGATTCTGGATTTGTACGAACCGTATGACCCGAAAGCAGGCTGAATATTCCGGTATTGTTGAAGTAATTGAAAAAAGCGGAGCAAAGGTGGTATGTGATACCTGCCCTGTGGAAAGTCATATGCGCCAAAGTACCTGCCGTGAATTTGGCATGAAAGTTCCAAATGTGGCAGCCATGGTTTGCAACAGCGGAAAGATGCTACGTTATGTCGGTGATTTGATTGGCTGTAAAACAGCATTAACTAATATGGAAAACTGCATTCGCTCTGCTGTTGAAGGAAAATTTGTAACAAAATAAGCTTATGAAAACGTATAAAGTAAGGAAGGTTGTCAGAGGCAACTGCCATGCTCCGGTTTTACTTTTTCCGGCATCCTTTTCCTTTTTGGGAGATGTTGACCTCGAAACTGCTGAGATTCTGGTAGATACGGGTAATTGTAAAGGAGAGAATTTAGCAGGAAAAATTTTTGTTTTTATGGAAACAAAAGGTTCGAGCGGAGGAGCTTTGGTACTTCAGACCCTTAAAAATATTGGCAAAGCCCCTGCTGCTCTGGTCAGCGTCCATGCTCCTGATTTTAACCTGGTGGAAGGTGCAATTCTGAACGAAATACCTTATGCTTCCGGGATTGATGCCGGTTTTTTTAATGATGTCAGCAATGGCAAAATGGCTGTATTGAATCTGGATGAAGAAAAGTTAACAATACAATAATGGCAAAATATGCGAAATGGATAGGCGGTGGACTTGGTTGGGCTTTCGGAGGCCCGATAGGAGCTATCATTGGCTTTGCACTGGGTTCTGCCATTGATAATCTGAAATATGAAGACAGCCGTTTTAAACGGCCAATGACCACTCCGGGCGACTTTGCAGCTTCGTTGCTGGTATTATCTGCTGCCGTCATGAAGGCCGATGGAAAAGTAATGCGTTCCGAACTTGACTATGTCAAACAATTTTACAAAAGCCAGTTTGGCGAATACCGGGCACGAAATTATATCCTTATGCTGAAGAATATTCTGGCTCAGTCTTTTTCAACCCATGATGTCTGTACACAGATTAAAGCCAATATGGATTACAGTTCAAGGGTGCATTTGCTTTATTATCTTTTCGGAATTGCTCAGGCCGACAGGGAAGTAGCTTACAGTGAGGTTAAGATCATTGGAGAGATAGCAGAACAATTATCCATTAAATCTGCTGATTTTGAGATGATTAAAGGCATGTACTACAAAGACCCTTCTGCAGCTTATGTGGTGCTTGGACTTGAACCTACAGCTACTGTACAGGAGATAAAAAAAGCATATCGTGAACTGGCTATGAAATACCACCCTGATAAAGTTCTTCATCTGGGCGAAGAATTTCAGAAGGCAGCCAATGAAAAGTTCAGAAAAATAAACGAAGCTTACGAGACTATTCAAAAGGAGAGAGGGTTTGTTTAAGCCATGATGACAGTTTTTTAATGCCTGGAATTTATAACTGCTGAAAGAATCCAGTCCATGATGCAGTCAGTAGGCATCGGAAACTCATCATCTGTTATACTATCTTGATATTGGAAAATGTATGGTTAGTCTTTGGGTTAATTTTTGATTTACGAGTTCCGGTTTCCGTTTTTCCGTATTCTGAATTCCGTATTTCAGCATTCCATGTCCCTCATCCCAAATGGTTCTTGCCTGATACTGACTGTCTGCTACCTGCTTTTAATATTTAGCTTATCTGACTTTCCTGACCTGTGAATTAATCTTCTTCTTCCGGTTTTTCTTCGAGTAAATCTTTTAAAGGAAGCATAAACGATTCGTCCCAGCCTTGTTTGATATTGTAGAGTGCTAATGGTGGTATATTTTCATGAATAAGTTCAAGTTCCGTTCCGTTTGGCGTTTCTCTCAGATTTATGGTAACTCTTGAATACTTTTCCCATGTTTCTTCTTTCCAATCCTGAACAATGCGATTAGGCTCAATAACAACATTCTTGCCGTTGATTGAGTCGTCCCATAGTGAAAATTTTCCTCCCGGGCGTGCATCCATAAAGGCAACACTGCCTGTCCATTTTTCAATAATGTCGGGGTTTGTCAAGGCCTCAAAAACTTCCTGTAAAGGTGCATTAAAATAGTAAATTTTCGAGAAAGATTTCATAAGACTTTATTTTTTAATGATAAACGATTTAGTTGAAATTAAATCATTTTCAGATAATTGTATAAAGTAAAGGCCATCAGGCCAGTTCGTTACGTTTATTTCAGTTTGTTTTTGGTTATGAGGAATGTTGACGATAGATTGAATGTTTTGTCCAAGAGAATTGTAAATAATAATCCTGTCGGGTCTGATTTTTCCGAAACTGACAAAAAGTATATTATCCACTGGATTGGGGTAAACAATAAAGCCGGATTCATTAGCTGGCTGAATGCTGCTTTCTGCCATTACATTTTTCGAAATACTGTCGTCTCCACAGCCATTTGAAGCTAACAAACTGACGTTGTAGTTCCCTGCTGCGGGGAAGATATGAACCGGTTGTTTTTCTTTTGAAAATGAGCCATCTCCGAAATTCCATTCAAATGATCTTCCGTTCTGGCTTTGATTGGTGAATTGAATTGTCAGGCCATGAATCTGATTGGCAACAAAGCCGGCTTTTGGTTTCAGGCTATCAATCCATGCTCCGGCAGGAACTCTGGCACTGTAACAAGGCTGTTTCATGATTTCCCAGTCATAAAAGAAATAATAATAACCTGCCTGAGAAGCCGTACTTCCGGTTATAGCAATCAGATTATCAATTTTATATGGGTATGCGGCATTGGTACTGTTTCGATACATATCAGCACCTGTGGTGGTCCCGAGCCGGTAGTCATTTCCTTTGGGAATTTTAAAATTCAGGTCAATTCTGCTTTCTCCTCCGGGAATATTGATGACAGCTTCCTGTAAAACCGTATTGTTTTTATCCCTGAGTTGAATGGTTCTGATTTTTTCACCGTTGGCATAAACTTTTACACTTTTCAGGGTAATGTCTTCATAGACATTGAATATCAATGCCTGATAACCGGTAAAGAAACCGCCATTTCCGAATGTGTTGTCAACCGGGCCGACATGGATGGGTTCTGAAGGATAATCAGCCATGACATAATAAATTTTCGAGCTGTTCAGATAGGGAGTTGTCAGGGTGTCGCCAGAAAAGAATGGTGAAGTATCCGTTTCATTGAGGTACCATCTCTGAATGCCATTGCTATATGCCCGCAGTTGCAGGGATGCAGGTCCGCAGGAAGTGGCCTCGAAAATTTCAGGAGCATCGGGACGTGTGATGACAATCAGGTCTTGTTTGACGATGCTGTCTTCTCCTACATGATTGATACACTTATGTTTAACTGAATATATTCCTGTTTTTTTATATTCGTGTTGAGGATGTTGGAGTGTACTGGTTTCTCCGTCTCCAAAATCCCAGAACCACTGGTTGGGTTGATTGAAACCTAAGGAAGTAAACTCAACCATTCCGGTACAGCTGCTGATAACTTTGTACTTGAAATCAGCACGTGGTGGCTGGGTGGAATCGGAACAATACCATTTTAATTCAAAACCGGAATAAGTCAGGTAAGGGTCGGTGGATTGGCGTATGGTAATGGCATTGCCGGAGGAAGTAATGATTCCGCCATTCGGGAGTGAGCTGCCTGTATATTTGCCTATCAATGGGGCGGTTTCATCTTTTCCGTCATAGATGTATAAAAAATCACAGCCGGTGGGACATTCTTCAAATTCAAACGAAAGGAATTCAAGAACAATATTGGAAGACCCGGGGACATAAATGGTAAAATACGATTCGAGATTGCCATTATAATTCCCTGAACCTCCGTCATCCAGCAGGGTTCCCCTGCAGACACTGGCTGTTTCACGCTTGCTGTTTGACGACATCTGGTATATGCACGGCAACTTATCGTCAGCAATGATGTAGGCTGTTTTAATGACAGTGTCGGTTTTACAGTTGCTGACAGCAATCAGCGTAACAGTATAAGAGCCAATATTTGTATAGGTATGAACAGGGTTGAGCTGATGACTGGTGTCGCCATCTCCGAAATCCCAGATATATTGCTGATGCGGATCGGAAGTGTTGGTAAATTCAACATTGAAAGGAACAGCACAGCTTGATGTTTTTGAGGCATAGAAATTTGCAGAGATACCGTCTCCGCCAATACCGACAGCATACCATGCTTTTAATACCTGTGTTACTTCATTTGAACATTCCCCGTAGAGGTCGGAAGCAGCACGGGCAGAATAATACCGGGCATCTTCATAGTCTGCTGAGGGTGGCAGATACACTGTCAGCGAACGAAAGGCAATGGCAGCGGCTTTGTCGGTTCCTAATCCGCTGACATTGAATGAATTATTTTTGTCATTCGTTCCGCTTCCTCCGTTGGCAAGCAAATAAAACCAGTAACTGTTGACAGTTGAATTCTGGTGTACCCCGCATTGATCGTTTTGCTGTGAAGGAACACATCCTTTGGTATTGAGCCAATATAGCCCTTCATAGGTGTCGGGGTTGCCACCTGAGTTTGGATTGCTCATATCGCGGATCACATATCCGATGTCTTCTCCCATTTCCCAACTGGCTTCTGATGGTTTGGCATACAGTTCAATCATGTTTCCGAAAATATCGCTGAATCCTTCATTTAATGCTCCTGATTCTGAAGCATATACAAGGTCTGCGGTGTTGCTGGTCAATCCGTGTGTGATTTCATGGCCGATGATATCGATCGCGACAAAAGGCTGCGTACTACTGTTGCCATCACCATAAGTCATGAACTGATCGTTCCAGAAAGCATTTGTATAATTCACGGAATAATGGACATAGCTTCTGAGTTTATAACCTTTGTTATCGATGCTGTTGCGTCCGTGCTTGATTTTGTAATAATCATAGGTCATTTCTGTTCCCCAGTGTGCATCTGTGGCTATTTCATCCTTATCGGCATTTACATTGTTCCAGTAATTATCTTTATCAAAAAAGTCAACTGCTGCAGAATAATTGGTCCCTTTTTTCATGTTGTAGGTCTCAATTCCTTTTCCCCTGCCGCTTTCCCGCAATCGGAAACTGTCGGCTGTGATCTTGTCTGCCGTAATGGTCTGGGTTCCACTGTATTTGGTAACTGCTGTCCCCGGTTCATCAGTGGTGTGAATGAGCGGGTTGATAAAAATAATATTGCCATTTTCTGCATCAACGTAATATTCTGCCCTTGAAACAGGTTCTTTTGCATAAATGTTAAATTTATAGGCATACCTGAGTTGTCCGGATTTAAAATTTCCTTTTCCGTTGATTAAAACAAGTTCTGCATGCGGAAAATAGCTGGCGTTTATATCTTCCGTAATTGCTTTTAAAAATGCTTCTTCATCAGGGAACTCCCACATATAACTTTCAGCATCAATATAACTTAATGCAATATTCAGCGCCTCTTTTTCATCCAAAACTACTTTGTTCTGAATGTCAATCCGGTCAAATGCTACCCCGCTGAAAGACACTACCTTGTTTTCTTTCGTATGAACCTGATAAACAGCAAATTCAAGCGGTATTCCCTGATAAATCTGCTGATATTTATCATGTACCCAGCCAAGTTGATCGGAATCAGTGCTGATAAACCGGAAACCCAGACCGGGTGTAATTTTGTAATTATTGGATATCCAATCAATTGCATTACTTTTCTCAATCATTTCAGCCGGCTGAAGATAAGCGGGTATTCTGCTATCGGAATAATATCTCAGGTTTTGATTTGATTTTACAGGAGAAATGTCCTGAGAAAATAAAGTTGCAGGAAGGATGAATGCCAGAATTATTCCTGCAAAAAAGCTTTTAATATTCATATTCTTGTTTTGAATGATGATTAATTTCGGGTGCTAATATAAACAACTTTAATACCTGAAAAAATAATGAATAAAGATTGTGGAAAAATATCATATCTAAGATTCTTGTTTTTTGTACGAATTTTGAACAATGAAGCCGAAAAATTATCATGAAAGAAGAAATTAATATTCATAATCAATATCTTAGAGGGGAGCTGAAAGAAGAAGATGTCGGACACAATCCCTTTTCATTATTTGAAAAATGGCTGATAGAGGCTTTTGATGCTAAAATTCCTGAGCCTAATGCCATGACCCTGTCAACCATCGGAAAAGACAACCGGCCATCTTCCCGGATAGTATTACTTCGTGATTATACTTATAAGGGCTTTGTCTTTTATACCAACTATAAAAGCAGAAAAGGAAAAGATCTGAAACATCATGAATATGCAGCACTGAATTTTTTCTGGCCACAGCTCGAAAGACAGGTCAGGATTGAGGGGAAGGTCGAAAAACTGGATGAAAATATGTCAGATATATATTTTCAGTCGAGGCCGTATGAAAGCCAGATAGCAGCCCTAATTTCCCCGCAAAGTGAAAAAATCTCATCACGGCAGGAACTTCTTTCAGAATTTGATAAAGTATTGAGTAAAAAAGAAGACATCAAACGTCCGCATTTTTGGGGTGGGTATTTACTTATCCCCGATAAAATAGAATTCTGGCAGGGTAGGGAACATCGGCTCCACGACCGTATTTTGTTTGAAAAAAAGAAAGACAAATGGAAGGTAAGCCGGCTGGCTCCCTAACGAATTATGAAAAATTAATGGCCGGATCAGATTGTTTAAGTTTATAATTTTCTATTCATATAATTGCTTCCTTAACCTCAGCGCCACATTCACCAAGCCAATCATCAAGCGGTTCAATAACTGCTGCAAAGGCTTCACCTGAGTTCATGCCAAAAATGGCAATGGCGACTGCAATGGCCAGTTTAAAATTATTGGAAGCTGCTGTAAAAGAAGGATTTACACAGAATAATTTTTAAAAGAAAAATTCTTAAAAAAAATTTGGTTATTTGATTCCTGATATTATTTTTGAGAAATAAAATTTTGTTTGAATTGTGAGGAAAACAGATTTTTGCAGGAAAATTTTATTTGGTTTGAATGCTATTTTAAGTACTTTTAACCTTATTAACATATACTATATTTTTTCGGCACGTTTTTTAACACACACACACACACACACACACACACACACACACACAATCTTGATAATGAGCATAATAGAGAAAAAAATCTTGTTGAAAATAAATTGTTTAGGTTTTTAAGGCATAAAAATCGAAATGAATATGGTTAATAAGAGTGCGTTTGATTAATACTACGTAATTTTTTAGATATATGGTAAAACTTTAAAATACATAATCATGAAAAAAATATTTCTTGTAATAATTGTTTTTATTTGTTTTTTGGGAGTTAGTTCAACAAAAGCATACCTTATAACAGTTATGGGAAAAGCTTCTGTTGACAATACTGAACCTGGTCAATTAAAAGTTATATGTAATCCCAGAATTAACACCTGGTGCTTAGGAGTAAGAGTTCAAATTCTGAATGATCCAGGAGTTTGGGTTGATATTAATTTAGGTGATGAAGTTGCATCATTCAAAATTTGGCCAGTACCTGATGAAGCCTATCAACTTCCTCCACCGTTAATTGATGAGGAGGGTAATAATGTGTATAATTTTACACTTTTTTAGTTTTAAAGTTTTAAGGGGTGATTTAAAAGTCACCCCATAACTTTTTAAAAAAAATGATTATGAAAAAAGAAATAATTTTAATGTCTTTTGCAATTATAGCCCTTTCATTTAATTTAAGTTCATGTGAGGCAAAAAAGAATGATTTTGAAATTTTTATACGGATAAATATTTATAGTTGTAAATCATGTGATTTAAACTTTCCATATGATCTGTTTTCTGAAAATATGACAATTAATTTATTATTCCGTAAAAGTGAACAGGGAATTGTTAAAAGCGGAAAACTGAACTGGTTTATAAATGGATTTTCTGGAAAAGTAAGGTTGATTTTTGATGATGAAAAATTTAAAATAATTGAAAATTTCCTTGGATCAAATTTATTTGTATTTAATGGGAATAAAATAATTTATCATGTTCCATTGCATGAGGTTAAAGATAAAATAGAAATGATCAGATGTTCTTTATTATTCCCTCAGCCAATTAAAAATAAAAGAATAAGTGGTCTTAAAGTAAAATTAAATGAAACACAGTTTTATAGCAATACAAAAAAAATGTTTATATCTGACATTTCAATGGGTTATGTCTATTGTTTAAATGAAAAATTAGGAAAATTTAATGCTCGTTTAGTTCTAGATATTAATAAAATAAAACCTGATTCAATTTTTAAGTTTAATATATTGAGGAGTAGCTCAATAAATCAATTAAAAGATGCAATGAATAAAATAAAGGATCAATTTGGTGATTTTTTTAAGTTAACAGCATCAAACTTTTATAATGAAAAATTTTATTCATCCTTTGATTTTTATGAGCCTTTATTTTTTGGTGATACTTGTAAAATGAATGTTTATAAATTTTTAATTGATGTTGATACAAAGAAATTGATTTTTATACCGCAACCAAATGATACAAACTATATACTTTTGAATGAAGACAGGTTTGGATTTTTCAACAATTTTTTATTTTTCCCGGTAATTAGAACAAATGTTAAAAAAAATAAACCATTTTATTTTATTGCTAAATATGAATTAGAAAATAATGAATTTAAAGATAATAACATATGCAGCTTTGAATTGCCAAAATCATTTTTAAAATTAGGACTTTATTACAATTTTGTGGGTAAAAAAAGTAATGATAATTTAATTTTTTTTAAACGATTACCATATGTTTTAGATTTTCAAAATATGACCTTTTTTCGTTTAAATTTTAATACAAATGATGATGATTTTTCATTTTATCCATCTTCAAAAGATTCAAATTATATTTTTATCTATGGAATGATAAAAAGCAAAAACCTAATTGAAACTGTATATTTACAAGCTGACAAAATTCATTATTCAATTTTTGAACTTAAAACAAATAGTATGATTAGAGATTTTATTCTTAATTTGAATTATAAGGAAATAAAGGGAGATGTTATTATCGAGAGTATGAAACGAATTTATTTTATACATTCATCTGGGAATAAAATCGGGATAATTAATCTTGTCGACTAAATTTTGTTTTTAACCTCATCGCTTTATTCACCAAACCAATCATTACCGGTACTTCCACCAGCGGGCTAATAACTGCTGCAAAGGCTTCACCTGAGTTCATGCCAAAAATGGCAATAGCGACTGCAATGGCCAGTTTAAAATTATTGGAAGCTGCTGTAAAAGAGCATGTTAATATGCTGGTTTAATATAAAAATCCAAATAGCCAAAGTGGGATTTTGTTTTTTATCCCTGTTTCAATGTTATCTAATGCAAGAAATGAGTTTTCTACATCCCGGATTTGATAAAAATCTTTATTTTTCCCACCTATCTCAAAAATATACTTCTTATTAACAATAAAATCTCCCTTAATACTTGAAGTTACCGAAGCGACTGCATTTAATTGGTTTAAAAAGAATGTTTCCCTGAGGTTGCCAACATTTATATTTTCCACAGAAATAGCATACATCAAATCGGTGTTGTTTAAATAAATTTTATCAGGTTTTGCAAGATATTTAAGTCCTTTTATTTCAGAGCTTAGCAGATTAAGAATACATGCATTGTGCAGATAATCAAAATATTGAATGACTGTTTTCCTGTTTGTTCCAATTAATTCACTTAATTTTAAAACGTTTGGCATAAAAGGAACTGAAGATGATAGCAAGGCTAACAACTTTTTTATTTTCAAAATACTGCTGTGATCAATATTTATAACAGCAGGTAAATCCGACTCAATTACCAGATTAATTATATTTCTTAGTTTGTGATGGTAATCGGTTTTGCTTTCTTTGAAAAACGGGTAATAGCCATAGTTGGTGAAGTTTTTCCATTCCACCAGCGGCTTAATTTCTGATAAAATAAAAGGAGTTATCTCTTGATGATGATTGATTATATCCTCCAATGAATAGGATGGAAATTTAATTTTATATTCAAGTTCCAGAAATTCCCTGAAAGAAAGTCCGGGGAGGTCATAACTGACAGCTCTTCTGCTCAAATCCGCACTTCCTTTATAAATCTGGAGCAAAGATGAACTTGAAAAGACAATTTTGAGTTCCGGGTATGAATCATAGATATTTTTTATCTCCTGCGACCAATTGGAGTATTTATGAACTTCGTCAAGAAACAGATATTTTCCTCCGTTTTTTACAAATTCATCAGTAAATTCCACCAAAGTGCTTTTGCTGAAATACAAATTGTCGAGATTTACAAAAATCACTTCTCTCCCGACTTTGTG
>JAAYUY010000091.1 GCA_012517435.1 Sphingobacteriales bacterium
CTGATGCAAGATTCATCCATCTGATCCGGGATTACCGCGACAATATCCTTTCCGTAAAAAAACTTGATTTTGAAGCCCCTCTGACCTCTATCATTGCCTATCGCTGGAAATTTTCAAATAACTTGGTTCACCGGATGAGCAAACTTCATCCGGAGCAGTTTTACACCATCCGCTATGAAGACCTGATAAATGACCCTGAAACAAATCTGAAAAAACTCTGTGATTTTCTTCATATTGAATATCAGCCATCCGTACTCAGTTTTCATCTGTATGTTGAAGAAAGAATCAAGAAACTTTCTGAAGAAGAAGCGAGGCAATTTAAAAAGTTTCACAGCAACTTGTTAAAACCTGTCAATACATCAAAATCAGGTGTCTGGAAAAATGACATGAAAAAGCGGGATGTCAAAATTGCTGAAAGTATTGCTGGAAAATGGGCAGAACAATTTGGCTATGAACGTAAATACAGAAATATCAATGTTTTTTACTACCTGATGTCAATACCAGCCATGCTCTATGTCAGGCTTGCCTACGGGGTTTATATGATACTTTCAAAATTGCCTCATGTGATTCAGAGAAGGCTTATACATAAAGGGCCGGTAGTCGCCAGAATGATTACCAGAATGGCAGGAAAGACAATAAAATAACAGTCATGCAGGCGACACAGTTTTTTTTCATTGTAGGGAGACCGCGATCAGGCACCACCCTGCTGCTGACCATACTGGATGCCAACCCGCATGTCCTCATTCCAGTAGAATGGCCGGTAATTTCAAAACTTTTGCCCAAATACCGGCACATCAGTTACTTCAGCAAAGAAATCCTCAGCGAATTTATTAACGATATTGAAAATTGCCGCTTTCACGACCATTATGGCTATAAAGACATGAATTTCAGGCACGAAGTTATCCGTGAAAAAATCCTTGCCTGCCCGCCTGATATTACATTCAAACACCTGATAAGCATTGTTTATTCCCATTACCAAAGCCTCTTTGAAAAAAAAGAAATATTGGCGCTCGGAGATAAAAATCCGGTAGCATCGCGACAAATAAAGGATTTACTCCTGACTTTCCCGGAAGCGAAATTTATCCATATCAGCCGCGATTACCGTGACCATACGGTTTCTATGATAAACGCAGGTTTTGGCCAGAAAAACATTCCGCTGATAGTGTATCGCTGGAATAAATATCAACAGATATTGCTGAAAGCATACAGAAAACATCCAGGACGTTTTTTCAGGCTAAAATATGAAGACATGGTGGATAATCCTGAAAAGTGGATCCGACAGATATGTGAGTTTATCAATATCCCTTATTATCCTCAAATGCTTGATTTTCATAAAAATAAACTCGATTCACTCTATCCAAAAGACCTTTCAAAAAAATACCAGTTAAGTCTGGCTCAGGCCATTAACAAAGGCAGAACGGGTATCTGGCAGGGAAAATTCAGCAATCAGGAACTGAAGATCATTGACTTTCTGGCAGGAAAAATGGCGGATGAATACGGCTATTCAAGAAACTTTAAAGGTATTTCACTAAAAGGCCTGTATTTCAAAATCAGGTTTGGACTCAGAGGCTTTCTGAAAATGAGCAGAATGGAGAAATAGCCGATATTTACTATCAGCACTGAAAAAACACGAAATTCGGAACAGGGAATGCGGAAAGTTTAACCAGGCAGTGGGCGGTCTGCAGAAGCAGGGAAATTCGAAATCCACAATCCGAAATCCGCAATCCGCAATCCGCAATCCGCAATTCCACAATTCCAATCAGATTATTTTCAGTCAATGTAAACTAAAATCATTTACTCTTTCACTTTTTTCAGCTTCAATGACTGCTTTGCCTGAACAACCAGGTCAGATTCAACATTACACCAGAGGGAATCTCCTTTTAACACGATGTCTTTGAGAAACAATACTTCCCTGTCTTTTGTTATATCGAACATTTCCATGATATAAGCCTTACGTGTCAGGGTGTCGGATGAAAAACGGGATTCAGCGTTTTTTTTCAGTTTTTCCCTGAGCATAATATCATCAGCAGTAGTCGGGCTCCATAGGGAGATATAATTTTTCCCCGCAATCAAAGGGTTCCAGTCAATCTGAAATGCCCTGTTTTTATAAAAATTAAGCCCGTCCACCACAGCAAAACTATCATACAGGGCAATGCTGAGGTAGTTGTTGCCTTTCGAAGCATAAAAAGCCATGAGGCTGTCAGAAAAAGGGAACAGGCTGCTGGCAGTAGTTTCCTCCTTGTTGTAGCTGATCGTGGCAGAGCCTGTCCATTTTGCCGTCAGCTTCTTTTTTAACAGTATGGTTTTCGATGTACAGGAGGTTAGAACAAATAAGCTAACACAAACATACACAAGGCTTTTCATTATCTTCATGGCTCTGAATTTTCATTTTTTGTTCCGGTATTTTTCATCCCCGACAGTTTGATGATTTCATCCTGCCGTTGAATGGATTCATAGTGGATCAGGGAAATTAGTTTCAACAAAAAATCTTTCGAAAGTCCAAGTTTCTTCCCGACTTTCAGGTTTTGCTCAATCACTTTCTGCCATCTTCTGAGCTGAAAGATGGAAAGATTTTCATGGCTTTTCAAAACCCCAATCTTTTCGAC
>JAAYUY010000092.1 GCA_012517435.1 Sphingobacteriales bacterium
AGTAAAAATGGTGTCTGGTATGTTACTGAAGACGGCTCAGAAATTATCTATCATTTCAATAAAGACAACAGCCCCCTGCCGTCCAACAATATTCGTGATATTGCTATAAATTCCCTGACAGGTGAGGTTTTCTTCGGAACCGATGCCGGAATTGTTTCTTTCCGCAACTCAGCCATCGAAGGTGGAAATACCCATCAGGATGTTTACGCTTTTCCCAATCCGGTCAGGCCTGATTATTCCGGGCCTGTCGCCATTCGTGGCCTTGTAACCAATGCGAATGTTAAAATTACCGATGTCGCTGGAAATGTGGTAACGGATATTACCGCAGAAGGAGGACAGGCTGTCTGGGACTTAAAAGATATTTCAGGAAATCCGGTTCGTTCAGGAGTATATTTTGTCGTGAGCAGTAATGAAGACGGTAGTGAAACCATCATCACAAAAATCCTCATTATCAGATAATGCTTGTCAAATCTGAAGGAATAATAATTTCCACCATCCGTTTTTCTGAAACAGGAATCATTGCAAAAATTTTCACGCATTCGCATGGAATATTGTCATTTTACGTAAAAGGAGTTTATGGTCGTAACGCAGCACTGAAGCCATCCTATTTTTTCCCAATGACGTTGGTGGCACTTGACTTTTATTATTATCCCAATAAAAATTTACTCAAAATTAAAGAACTACGACCGCTTATATTTACTCTCAGCCTCGACTGGAATACAACCAAATCTCCGCTCCTGGTTATTGTTGCTGAACTGATAAACAGGTGTGTAAAGGAAGTAGAAAAAAATGAACCTCTTTTTGACTTTCTCAGAAATTTCATCAATTTGATCAATACAGAGAAACCTGATAAAAATCCCAATCTTCTTGTTTTTTTTATGGTTCATTTATCTCAGTACCTTGGCTTTTTCCCTCAAAACAATTTCTCTGATCAAAAATGCATTTTCGACCTGAAATCCGGAAATTTTGTTGAAAATGAGCTCGATTCGGCTTTTTGTTTGTCTCCTTCAGAAAGCAAATGGCTGTCTGTCATTTTACGTTCCGACATCATTAATTCAGACAAATATATTCTTCCCGGTGAAATCAGGAAAAATCTGATTAACCACCTGATCATCTATTACCAGATACACATCGAGGGTTTTAAAGGACTGCGTTCTCTGGAAATTTATCGTAAAGTGTTTGATTCTCAATGAATCATTCTGCAGCTTTTATATTCAAAACCGGTTTTATCTTAAAAAGCACCTTTGCAGTTGGTTCAATCAGCCGCTCAATCAGGGCAGGATTTTTATATACCATCGGGCTTTCATCGATTGTATCCTTATTGATACATGAACTGTAAATTCCTTTCATCGAATTTCTATATTCTTCCAAATCAATAAGCTGTTTTGCTTTCGACCTCGACATAATTCTTCCTGCTCCATGCGGTGCTGAATAATTCCATTCCTGATTTCCCTTGCCTTCACATATCATTATGCCATCCCGCATGTTAAACGGAATGATAAGTTTTTGACCCTCCATGGCTTTGATGGCGCCTTTTCGTATGATGAAATCACTCAGGTCAATATAGTTATGAACCGATTCGATGAGTTCTCCCTGTATTTGCCAATGTAATTTATCGGTTATCAATTCCAGCATTTTCATCCTATTGAGATGGGCATAATACTGGGCAAAAAGCATATCTATGAGGTATGACATCATTTCTTTGCCCTCAAGGCAGGCTAATTCCCTGTCGCGAAATGGTATTTTCTTACTTTTTTTACTCTTTCTGTCGGATGTTTCATCCCCTGAACTCATATTTTTTATGGCTACATTCTGCCAGTATTCTGCTGTTTTCAAACCGAAATTTCTGGAACCACTATGAATGGTGAGAAAATATTCATCCTCCGACTTTCCTATTTCAATGAAATGATTCCCTCCGCCTAATGTACCGACAGAGTTAAAAAACCTTTCCGGCTCTATTCCTGTTTGCCTGATTTTGTCTTTTATCCAGTATTTGTCTATCTCAATTGGTTGAACATCAATATTGAAGCGTTTTCTGATTGCTTTCAGAAACAGGCTCAGTCTCTTATTTATTTCATTGTAATTAAAGTCCTGAAAAACCTGTTTTTTATGGATGGAAGTGCCCATTGGTACAACAGATTGAATTTTTTTGTCTGCCTTTTCCGGATGCTCTTTTAAATCATTGCCTATGCTGGCACACACCATCCCGCAGCCAATATCAACGCCAATCACATTCGGAATGACAAAATCACTTAAGGGCATGGTAAATCCAATTACAGAGCCTTTTCCGGCATGCGCATCCGGCATAATAACAACCTGATTGGTAAAAACCGGATGATTGATGATTCTCTCAATCTGTGAAATACATTCAGGTTCCAAATCATCTGTCATTATTTTCGCACTGGTATATTTTCCGTAAAGTTCAATCATATTGATATGGAGTTAGAACTTCAGGTGAATTATTGGAAGGGGAGTTTACCAAAGTTGAAACAGGATAGGTTTCGATTAATGCTGAATCAATTGGTGTGAGAATACTTTTTAATTCATCAATATCTGCAGAATCCGACATCCATAATTCTTCTCTTTCAGGATTTAATATAACAGGCATTCTGTCATGTATTTCTTTCATCTTCTCATTTGGCAAAGTGGTTATGATTGTAAAAGAATATATGCTTTCTCCATCATTATTTTTCCATGAGTCCCATAGCCCGGCAAATGAAAATAATTCATTGTTTTTCAATCTGATACAGTAAGGAATTTTCATCTTACCAGTTTTTTTCCACTCATAAAAACCATCTGCGATGACTAAACATCTTTTCCTTGCAAGCAGATTTTTAAAAGATACTTTTTCTGTGAGCGATTCTGCTCTTGCATTTATCATTTTATTCCCAACTGAAACATCTTTTGCCCAAAAAGGGATTAATCCCCATCTGAAAAACTCAATTTTCTGAGGTTTTTGATTGGTTATAACCGGCATCTGCATGGTAGGCGCTGCATTGTAAACCGGCTTATATTTTTCAAAATCAAGTTCAGCCCTGTATCTGACGGTGATATCGTCCACTTTTTTCGTTATCATAAATCTGCCACACATAGTTTTGGGTAATTAAGTTTTATCACTATTTATGATTTCAATTCAGTTTCAAATTTAATACTTTTGGTCTGAACTGTGGATAATTTATCAAATCAAAACTGTTGACCTAAGTATTTTCGTAAAAATTTTCCTTATGAAAAAAATCGTCTTTCTATTCCTTGCAGTCTCATTTATGCTTCTTGAATCCTGTGTTTCATTGAAAAAATACAAATTGATGGAAAGCAGTTACTATTCCCTAAAAGGTCAAAATATGATACTGAAGGATTCGATATTAATTCTGAATCTTCAGCTTGCCGAACTGGAAGTGAAGGTGGATGAAATGACGCAAAAAATCACAGCCTTACAGCAGGATACCCTTAACAAATCTGCTCAGGTCAGGATGCTTTTACGTGAAAATGCAGAACTTCAAAATACCGTTCAGCTTTTATCTCATAACATTTCAAAAGAAATTGAAAGTAAGACTCAGCAAATAAATGAGTTGCAAAAAAAACTTAATGAAAGGGAAAAAGGTCTCGAGCTTCTTGCCGCTGAACTCGAAATTCAACAACAACGACTGTACGAATCCAGCAAAGCCCTTAATGAAAAAGAAAAACAACTCAACTTACTTTCTGAAAAACTTTCCAATCTTGAAAATATCCTGAACAGCTATCAACAAAATATGGAAAACCTGAAAACAAAGGTATCAGATGCTTTACTGGGATTCGAAAATTCTGGCTTATCGGTTCATATCAAAAATGGAAAAGTATATGTTTCTCTTGAAGAAAACCTCTTGTTTCAAACTGGCAGTACAAAAATTGATAAAAAAGGACATGCTGCCTTAATAAAACTTGCCAAACTACTTGAAGAAAACCCTGAAATAAATATCATGATTGAGGGACATACTGATAACATCCCTTATGTTTCTACCTCCGGATGCATTAAAAACAACTGGCAATTAAGTGTCTTACGGGCTGTGGCGGTAACTGAAATACTGCTTGAAAACAACAAAATTGATCCCAAACGAATCATTCCCTGTGGAAGAGCCGACAGTTATCCGCTTAGTACAGAAAATACCAAAGAAGGCAGAGCCAAAAACAGAAGAACTGAAATCATACTGACGCCACGTCTGGATGAACTCTTTCAAATTATCAACACGAATTAATCAAAATGTAACACTGTACAAAACCGAATAATTGATTGGTGGCTGAATATCTCCCGGCCTCATCATGTA
>JAAYUY010000093.1 GCA_012517435.1 Sphingobacteriales bacterium
AAAACGGAAACGTCCACACCGTTTACATATACCTTTTCTTTAGGCTCATTAGCAGTTTTTACAGGGAACTCAATTTCAGGATAATGTATTTCAGGAGGATTAAAATCAATTTCTTCACCCGATTCAATGTCAATAATTGGTTCAGTGTTTTCTTCTTCCTCTTCCACAATGCTGCCTAAGTCAGTTTCTTCTGTAGCCGGTTTAATTCTGATAGGATCACCGTCAAATTGCGGGTCGGCAAACAGGTCGGTTGCATTTCTGAAATCCAGAATAGTAAAATACAGTTTATCATATTCTTCATTGATACGTGTTCCTCTGCCAATAATCTGCTTGAACTTGGTCATTGAATGTATGTTGCTATCCAATACAATCACTTTACAGGTTTGAGCATCCACCCCTGTGGTCATCAATTCAGAAGTAGTTGCAATAACAGGGTATTTTTCTTCGGGATTGATGAAGTTGTCTAATTCCCGTTTGCCTTCGTCATTGTCGCCTGTAATCTGCATGACGTATTTATAATTCCCGGCAACCAAATCCGGATTGTGTCGGGCTATTGCAGTCCGCATTCGTTCAGCGTGGTCAATGTCCACACAAAACACAATGGTTTTAGCGAAGCGGTCGTAACCCTTTAAAAACTCCGTTAGCTTTTGGGCAACCAAATCTGTTCTTTCTTCAATTACCAGGTTTTTATCAAAGTCTTTTCGGTTATAAATGCGGTCTTCAATCTCGTTTCCGTAAATATCGGTTTTGCCTTTTTCAGGCCTCCAACCTTCAGCATCTACATTTAAGGTAACTCTAATTACTCTATAAGGTGCAAGAAATCCATCATCAATGCCCTGTCGTAACGAATATGTATAAATGGGTTCACCGAAATATTCGATATTTGAAACCTCATTTGTTTCTTTTGGAGTAGCTGTTAATCCAATGTGAGTGGCACTTTTAAAATAGGTTAAAATTTCATGCCAGGCACTGTCCTCTCTTGCGCTACCTCTATGGCATTCATCTACAACAATCAAGTCAAAAAAATCAGGCCTGAATTGTTTGTAAATATTTTTCTCTTCTTCATTGCCGGATAATCCTTGATAAAGCGCCAAATAAATCTCAAAGCTTTTATCTACCATGCGGTGTTTTACAACCGTCATTTTCTCCTTGAAATGTTTAAAATCCCCTCTGCGTGTCTGATCAATCAGGGCATTTCGGTCAGCTAAGAAAAGAATACGTTTTTTAGTTCCGCTTTTCCAAAGACGGTAAATGATTTGAAAAGCTGTATAAGTTTTACCTGTTCCTGTTGCCATCACAATCAGAATTCTGTTCTGTCCGTTGGCAATGGCTTCAACGGTTCTGTTTACCGCAATCTGTTGGTAATATCTTGGTTTGCGATTAGTACCGTCAAAATAATAATCTTGTACAGCAATTATTTCCGCCTTGGGTGTTTCAATGCCTTTATACTTTTTGTATTTCTGCCAAAGTTGTTCTGGCGTAGGGAATTCGTCTAAAGTGATTTCCGTTTCAATATTTTCGTCTGTTGCAGTACGGTCGTGAAATAAGAAGCCGTCACCATTGCTGCTGAACACACAAGGAATATCCAGTATTTTAGCATATTCCAATGCCTGCTGAATACCAGATCTGACAGAATGATTATTATCCTTTGCTTCGATTATAGCAATTGGTATATTTGGTTTATAATATAGAATGTAGTCTGCCCTTTTTCGGGACCCTCTTGCTATTAATTTTCCTCTCACGTAAATCTTGCCATCCGTAAAAGACACTTCTTCTAATATCTGCAACTGCTTGTCCCAACCTGCCTTTTCCAAAGCAGGCGTGATAAACTTGGTACAAATATCTCTTTCTGAAAGTGTCTTTTTATTCATTCTTTAATTGATAAAAATAGTTAACAAAAATACATATTCCTGATGGTGACTGAGTTAATTAAAGCACTTTTAATTTTACTAAAGGATTATTCCAGATAGATACCGGGTTGCCGTGCAACTTCAAACCAACCTAACGGCAGTGTTGGTGTGCCACTTTGCGTATAAGCTTTTTATTAGTTCGTTGGTTCGTTAACTTTTGCAATTTTATTTGTTTTGTAAGGTTGAAGCTAAAACTTTATCTCTTCCGAATAGTAAATAGTTCATCATTAATTTCAGATTTTGCAAAGGCAAAAGCTTTTAAATCAATTTAACATGCAACTTGAATGGGCAAATTTAATAATTTTCAAATATCCAGGTTATCGATGGGACTTATTATCAGGTCAAAACCTGTGCTTTGAAATGTTCATGAATTTCAGTAGTTTTGAGACTAATATTCCCTTAAAACTTTGCAAATTTTATAAATCTGTCTTATTTTTCATCAGCCAGTGAGAAGGTTACTTATTAATGTCAGCAAAATAAAATCATTGTTCATACCTGAAAAAAAACCTTTCCTTCCCGGATTTTACATTTTTTAATAGGACAGTTAAAGAAAAATCATCCCTGCTTAAAATTTAAAAAAATTTACAGAAACTATTTTTTGATGAAAAAAATAATTCGGTTATAATTTTGAAGAAATTTTAAACCATGAAAACTCCTTTCTTATCAGGTTTTTTTCCTATTCATTATTTTTCATTGAAGATATACGATTCCATGATTTTGAGAAGCCATTGTTTAATCAGTATTCCCCCATTGAATAAGTAAAAATCAAGAATTGATCAGAAAAACAAGAATATTGCTTAAAAACACCTTTAAAACAAAACGTATGAAAGATTGTATAAACATGAAATTCAGCAAATTATTTATTAAAGTAGTGCTGATTACCTGTATGAATCTGCATTGGGGTTATTCACAGACCGGCTTTATTGAAAACAAAGGTCAGATCATTGATCAGAATAACCAGCCCAATCCTGAGGTAAAGTTTCTTTTAAATCTACAAGGATTAAATGTGCAGTTGAAACAAAACAGTTTCAGTTATGATGCCTATGTCATTGAAAAGAAAAGAAAGGAAAACTGGATACCGGTTCCCGGTCATCCTGAACATTCCGATTCTTTTGAAAGAATAGGTATTTTTCACCGTATCGACATCAGGTTTGAAGGAGCAAATGCTTCACCGCAAATGATAACGGGGGATCCGGGACAGGACTATCTGAATTACTATACAACTGCTACTCCTGAGGAAGGGATTTTGTTTGTCAGGCATTATCACAAAATAACCTATAAAGACCTGTATCCGGGAATAGACCTTGAGTTTGTTGCAGACAGGAGGAATGAAAAACCTGTGGAGTTTAATTTTATAGTTCATCCGGGTGCAGATATTTCTCAGATCAGATGGAAATATGAAGGTAGCCGGGAGGTGATTGTCAGAGATAAAAAAATTGCTATCAGTACCATTCATGGTTATATAACTGAAAGCATTCCAAATACTTATGAAAAAGAGACTCAAAAGTCTGTTGCACTGGAATACCGGTTAACTCCCGATGGATTTTATACTTTTTCAGGAAAGTATAATACC
>JAAYUY010000094.1 GCA_012517435.1 Sphingobacteriales bacterium
GATTGGCCTGTCCGGTCAGATCGGCTGAAGTGTGATAATCAACACCGTCTTTTTTAAAGGCGTCATTACGGGTATAACACCACAAAACAGTAGCCATACCAAGTTCATGAGCTCTTTCGAAACATTCAGCAATTTCAACAATCTGGCGGGAAGATTCTTTTGAGCCGAAATAGATAGTGGCACCCACAGCAACTGCACCCATGTTCCAGGCATCTTCGACACTACCGAAAAGAATCTGATCGAATTTATTTGGATAAGTCAGCAGTTCATTGTGGTTAATTTTAACAAGGAATGGAATTTTATGGGCATATTTATGGGCAACCTGGGCGAGAACACCAAATGTGGAAGCCACAGCATTACATCCGCCTTCAATGGCAAGTCTGATAATGTTTTCGGGATCAAAATAAATCGGATTGGGAGCAAATGAAGCTCCTGCGGTATGTTCAATCCCCTGATCAACAGGTAAAATTGACATATAACCTGTGCCAGCCAGACGGCCATTATTATATATTGCTGAAAGACTACGAATGGTTTGAAGGTTTCTGTTGGAGTCTAACCAGATTCGATCAATAAAATCCGGGCCTGTAGCATGGATCATTGATTTTGGGATGGCAGGAGTGTTAAAGTTTAATAAATATTCTGACTGATCACCTAAAATGTTTTGAATTTCTGCTATTTTCATCTTTATTCCTTTTGATTTATTTGAGGTACGAAATTAGGGAAAAATATTGAAGCAAATGAAAAAAATTTATAATTACGGGTCAATATTAGATTAAATTACATGAACTTTGCATATAGAAAAAATCCGGCTTATAGTATGAGGTTGTTTGTTTTAATATTATTGCTTTTTTTGTTTTCATGCAAGAATACCAACAACAACCGACCTGACCTTACAGAGCTGAATGAAAGCCTCGGGTATCAGACAGCAGCTGATGTGAATGAGAAATCAATAGTTAAAGAACCATATCCGGATCCGGATGTCTTTGATTATTTTGTGATTGATCTGGACGGAGATAAAGAAAATGACTCAATTTTTCTGAAGGAAAAGGCAAAAAACAATGAGCCCGGAGTTTTTCACCGGATGGATATTAAATTTTCTTCAGGATCTAAATTTAAACACGGAAATCCGATTGCCTTCGATAAATATGATAGCCTTTTTAATAAAATCGGTAAAAATGAGCTGAATTCCGAGTATGTCTTTCTGGTAACCTTTCATGGGGTAAAATACATTCTGATGTCGTGTTACAAGGCAGATTGCTGTGCGAAAAACCAATCTATCATTAAAATCAGAGACAATAAAGCCATTCTTGTATTCAACAAAGGTTTTGACTTAAGTTTTATTGGCGACACCGATAATGACGGTGTAATTGAAATAACCGGAAAAAGTTCATCACCTCAGATATTCGAATCTCTTCCCGATCTGAATGCTGATGTAGGTACCTATGTGCCTTATGAAGTTTATCTGATAAAAGATATACCGGAATACTCCACAGAAAAGTCAAGGGTATATAATGAAAAATATTATGTTTGGGCAGGAGAAAAGCCTTCTCCGTTTATTAAAGTTTTATATCCGAACGATGCCGGTAAGCCTAGTCTTTATCAGAAATAACATTTTTTAACAGTTCATTAAAAATCAGAGAATTGGCAGCTAAAATCTGTCTGCCATACAAAAAGTTATTCTTCCCCGAAAAATCACTGACACTTCCACCCGCCTGCCTGACAATAAATTCCCCAGCGGCCACATCCCAGGGACTCAGATTATATTCAAAAAATCCGTCAAACCGGCCACAAGCAACATAAGCCAAATCAACAGCGGCAGTCCCCAGTCTGCGAATTCCCCTCGTTTGAGTTACCAGATTTCTGAATATCCTGAGATAATCATCAATAATTTCAAAGTTTTTGATCGGGAAGCCTGTTGCCAGTAAAGCATTTTGAAGATCAGCGGTAGCCGATACACTTATCCTTTCTCCATTCAGCATGGCATTGCCACCTTTATAAGAATAAAACATTTCATCATTAACAACTTCATAAACGATACCTATAACGGTTTCATTATTTTCCTGTAAGGCAACGCTGACAGAATAGAGGGGCAGATGATGGAGATAATTGGTTGTTCCGTCAAGTGGATCAATAATCCAAAGATAATCAGTGTCTTTAAAATCAGACAACCCACTTTCTTCAGCCAGAAAGCCTGATTCCGGAATCAGGTCAGAAAGCTTGCTTTTTAAAAAGTTTTCAGTTTCGCGGTCAACAAAGGAAACAAGGTCGTTTTTACCTTTAAATTCAATATCTGTATGGTTTATTTTTCCGAAATTTTCTTTTAATATCTCAGAAGCCTGATATACAATTTCAATTGTTTTGTGGCATAATGCAGAATAATTCATAGAAAAGATTTTTGCAAAATTCGCTAAGTCAGCTTAATCCATCAACTAAAAGAGTGGAATTGCCTGATTATTTTTTATCCGCATTACCCCTAAAGCTGAAATGCCAGAAAAACTTAATTTTGCATGATTTTTATTAATTTACCGATGGACAAAAAATACAACTATTTATTGCCGCTTCTTTTATCCGTCATGCTGGCAGCCGGGATGATTGCAGGATATAAATTTAACCCATACAACAAACCTGCAATTGTAAAAGAGGGGGGAAAACTTGGCGAAGTCATTGACATGATTGACATGGCTTATGTTGATTCAGTCAATATTGAAAAACTGACGGAAAATGCAATACGCCAGTTATTATTCGAACTTGACCCGCATTCTGTATATCTGACTAAAGAAGAAAATATTGAATCTTATCAGGACTTACAGGGAAATTTTGAAGGAATAGGTATTGAGTTTAACATTTTAAACGATACGATAATCGTTGTCAGTCCGATTTCCGGGGGACCTTCGGAGGCAGTGGGCATCAAGGCAGGCGATAAAATTATTTATGTTGAAAATGAATTGGTGGCTGGCAAAGGTATCAGCACGACTGAAGTGAGAAAGCGTCTGTTGGGGAAAAAGGGAACACAGGTCAGGATAAAAGTTTTAAGACCGGGGATGAAAAACCTGCTTGAATTTACCATCACACGTGATAAAATCCCTAATTCAAGTATCGATGCTGCTTTCATGATAGATAAAACGACAGGATATATTAAAATAAACCGTTTTTCAGCCCAAACGGTGGATGAATTTACAACCAAACTGGCAGAGCTGGTTTTGAAAGGAATGACAGGTTTAATTCTCGACCTGTCGGGAAATCCCGGAGGCTATCTGGATGCAGCCATCAAAATTGCTGATCAGTTTTTAAACGGGAAGAAATTAATAGTTTATACAGAAGGCAGGCAACGGAAAAGGCAGAATTATTATTCTACATCATCAGGGATGTTTACCAATGGAAAACTGGTCATCATCATTGATGAAGGATCGGCCTCAGCCAGTGAAATCCTTGCAGGAGCCATTCAGGATTGGGACAGGGGGTTGATTGTTGGTCGAAGAAGTTTTGGAAAAGGCCTTGTTCAGGAACCTATATTATTGAAAGACAGTTCGGAAATCAGACTGACAGTTGCCAGATATTATACTCCCTCAGGAAGATTTATTCAGAAGCCTTATCAAAACGGAGTTCAGGATTATTACATGGAAATGTATCATCGTTTCAGCAATGGCGAAGTTTTCTCGAAAGACAGCAATAATTTTCCTGATTCGTTGAAATATAAAACAGCCAAAGGACGTATTGTTTATGGCGGGGGAGGTATTATGCCTGATATTTTTGTCGCTGTCGATACTTCAGCAAATTCAGCTTTGCTTTCAGAACTGAACAGAAAAGGTGTTTTCCCTACATTTTCCTTGTTTTATCTTGATCAGAACCGGCAGTTTCTGCTAAAAAACTATCCGGATTTTGAAACTTTCAATAAAAACTTTCAGGTTGAGTCAATCAGGGCAACATTTATTCAATATGCAGAAAAACAAAAGATTAGTGTTAATCCCAATCAATTTGAAAGATCGAAAAAGATCATCTATGCCCAGCTGAAAGCTTTTATTGCCCGCCATCTGTATGGAAATGACGCTTTTTATCAGATTATCAATCAGATAAATCCTGAATTTCAGTCTGCTTATCGTACCATAACCAGTAATTATTTAATCAAATAAGCATTTTTAATTTTAAGTAAAAGTTTCTTGTGATCAGTTATTGAAAAGCCCATGCAGCAAACTAAAAATTGCAATCATGCAATTTATTGTTCTGATAAAGGTTAATTTATAGTCATCCGTTAATTTTGTAAAAAAAAATTTTAATGAATTTAAGAATAACAGGTTGTGTTTTACTGCTGTTTGCTGTAATTATTCAGGCAAATGCACAGGAATTAAATGCCAATGTAACAGTGGTTTCATCTCAGATTCAGTCAACTGATAAGCATATTTTTGACAATATGCGTGAAGGTATCAATGAGTTTTTAAGAAATACAACATGGACAACTTATAAATTTCAGCCTGTCGAAAAAATAGAATGTAATTTTTACATTACCATTGATGAAGTACTTGGAGTGGATAAATTCAAAGGGAAGCTGCAGATTCAAAGTGTCAGGCCTATTTACAATTCTTCCTATAACTCTCCGCTGATAAATATTCAGGATCAGGATTTTACGTTTGAATACATTGAATTTCAGAAGATTGAATTTTTAGAAGGTAGTTTTTCATCAAATCTTGCCTCTGTTTTAGCCTATTATGTTTACATCATACTGGGACTGGATTTTGATTCATATTCAAGATATGGCGGAAACGATTACTTTAAAAAAGCCCAGCAGATAGTTAACAGCGCCCAGGGGAAAGCTTATAGCGGATGGGAAGCCTTTACAACCAAAAAATCAAATCGCTATTGGCTTGTCAATCAATTGCTTGACAATACCTATTCACCTATAAGGGATGCATATTATGATTATCATCGTTTAGGACTCGATAAAATGACCACCGAACCTGAAGCGGCAAGAAACAAAATTTTTGAGTGTCTCGATAAGCTGAAGAAAATACACAGGGAAGAGCCGAATTCATTTGTATTGCAGATATTTCTTCAAACAAAAAGGGATGAAATCATTAACATTTTTTCAGAAGCTACACAAACGGAAAAAGAAAATCTGATAACCCTGATGAAAGAAATAGATGCTGCAAAAGCCAGTGATTATTCAGAAAAACTTAAATAAGCTGAAATGCTCCTCCGTCTGGTCATAAAAAACTATGCACTTATTAATGAACTGGACATTGAGTTTGATGAAGGTTTTAATGTTATCACTGGTGAAACCGGGACAGGAAAGTCTATTTTACTTGGTGCGCTTGGCCTGATACTCGGTAACCGGGTCGATTATTCCATTTTATTTAAACGTGATCAGAAATGCATCATTGAAGGCACTTTCAGGCTTACATCGGAAAATAAACAGTTTTTTGACAGAAATGATATCGACTTTGAAAATGAAACAATTATCAGGCGTGAAATAAGTCCGACAGGAAAATCCCGGGCATTTATTAATGATACCCCTGTCAATCTCGACATTCTTCAGGAATTTGCTGAAAGTCAGATTGATATACATACCCAGCACCAGACCCTGCAAATCAATAATCCTTTGTTTCAGCTTGCTGTTCTGGACTCGGTGGCAGGCAATATTGAGCTTAGGAAACATTATACCGGCCTGTTTAATCAATACAAATCAAAACAGAAGGATTTGGAAAGATTAAGGGCAGAAGAAATACAGGCATCTAAAGAATATGACTATCTGATTTATCAGCTGAATGAAATAAAGGCACTTAAGCCTGACCCTGAGAACGATCTTTTATTGCAGGAAGAGTTGAATATGCTTGAAAATGCTGATAAAATCAGGAATAATATAGCGTTTTGCCTGAATAAAATTGAAGATAGTGAGCTAGGGATAATGGCAGGCATCCTTGAAGTCAGGAAGAATCTGAGCGAAATTTCAGTCTTTAACACTTCTTTCGAATCACTGTTAAAGAGGCTTGAAAGCAATTACCTCGAAATGAAAGACATTCATCAGGAACTTATCAACTTACATCAGAAGACTGACTCAGATCCTGAACGGCTTCAGCTGATTACCCAACGTATCGACAGCCTCAATCATTTATTAAATAAACATCATCTGACTGATATAATTCAGTTGATCGGGCTGGAAAAAGAACTGGAAGAAAAAGTAAATGGGTTTGAATCGCTGGCAGAAAAGATTGAACGCTTGTCGGCTGAAATTAAAAATATTGAGAAGGATTTGCAGTCTGCGGCTTTGGAATTAAGTAAATCGCGTGAAAAAGTTATCCCGGCATTAAAAGAAAAATTACTTGATTTGCTTGGAAAGGTCGGAATGCAAAAAGCCAGTATCAACATTTCACTTCAACGAAAAGAAATTGCAGATTTCAATGAAAGTGGTCCCGATCAGATTCAGCTATTGTTCAGCTCCAATCCGGGTGTTCCCATGCAGTTGATTTCAAAAGCGGCTTCCGGTGGTGAGTTGTCCCGTATTATGTTGTGTATCAAATCAATTATGGCAGGTTCATCCCTGTTGTCAACCCTGATTTTTGATGAAATAGATCAGGGGGTATCGGGAGAAACTGCATTTCAGGTTGCCGGGTTAATCAAAGAAATAGCAAAGAAAAGACAGGTAATATGTATCACCCATTTACCTCAGATTGCTTCTGCCGGGCAAAAACATTTTCTTGTTGAAAAAAATCAGGAAAGTAAATTCACTTTAACTACGGTAAAATTGCTTGATTATCAGGGAAGAGTAAATGAAATTGCGAAAATGATTGGCGGAAATAACCCTCCTGATTCAGCTATTGAAAGTGCAAAGTTGTTGCTTAAGAAAAATTAACTACTTTTGCCCTTAAATTAGATTAAGTACTAATAAACAAAAATGAGTTTTAACCTTTTAGAGGGGAAAAAAGGGATTATACTGGGCGCATTAAATGAATCATCTCTTGCCTGGCACGTAGCAGAAAAAGTTGCAAATGAAGGTGGAAAGTTTGTTTTAAGCAACAGCCCTCTTGCTATCAGATTCGGGAATCTGAAACAACTTGCTGAAAAACTGAATGCCCCCGTTATACCTGCAGATGTGACCCTTTTGGAAGACCTTGAAAATCTGGTCGAAGAAGCAATGAGATATGCAGGGGGAAAACTTGATTTTGTGCTTCATTCAGTAGGGATGTCGAGAAATGTGGTCAAAAAGAGACCTTATGTCGATCTGGATTACCAGGATTTTCTTGAAACGATTGATATTTCAGCACTTTCGCTGCATAAGCTGATGCAGGTGTTGTACAAACAGGATGCGCTGAATGAATATGCTTCTGTGGTTACATTGAGCTATATCGGAGCACAACGTGTCTTCACCACTTACAGCGATATGTCGCAGGCCAAAGCCATGCTCGAATCCATTGTCAGAAGTTTCGGCTACCATTACGGAATAGCCAAAAAGGTCAGAATAAATGCCGTATCACAGTCACCTACAAAAACTACTGCGGGAAAAGGGATAAAGGGCTTTGATTCCTTTTATCATTTTGCCGATAAGATGTCACCCCTTGGAAATGCAAGTCCTGAAGATTGTGCCAGATATATTGTAACTTTATTTTCCGATTATACCAAAATGGTTACTATGCAAACACTCTTTCATGACGGAGGTTTCAGTATGACCGGAATCAGCAATGAAGTGTTGCAGCACTATAAGCCGGATTACAGTTCAAGTGAGGAATGACGATTATTTAGCCTTTTCTGTTAAATCAGCAATTGATTTCAGTTTGACATCAAGCTCATCTTTCCCTTCTTCGTGGTAAACAATAAATGTTTCATTTTCAATAAGTTCTGGCTTCAGCAGTTCCTCAGCTATTTTATCTTCCAGGTATTTTTGGATAGCCCTGTTGAGGGGACGTGCACCAAATTTCGGGTCGTATCCTTTTTCCACCAGAAAATTAATGGCTGATTCCTCAATTTCGAGGTTATAGCCTACTTCTTTAATTCTCTTTTTTAGCTCTGCCAAAGGATTATTGATGATTTGCTTGATATTTTCTTTTGTCAGCGAGTTGAAAATGATAATTTCATCAATTCTGTTCAGAAATTCAGGCGTGAAATAACGCTTTAACTCTTTCTCAATCAGGCTCTTGGCTTGTTCGTCAGGGTTTTCGGTGACTGCAAAACCTACTCCCGTACCGAATTCCTTAACAGCCCTTGTCCCTAAATTGGAGGTGATGATAATGATGGTGTTACGGAAATCTATTTTTCTGCCCAGACTGTCGTAAATGAATCCTTCATCGAGTATCTGCAGGAGGATGTTGTTGACATCAGGGTGTGCTTTTTCAATTTCATCAAAAAGAACTACTGAATAAGGTTTACGTCTGACTTTTTCGGTCAGCTGGCCGCCTTCTTCATATCCAACGTAGCCCGGAGGAGAGCCTACCAGACGGCTGACATTAAATTTTTCCATGTATTCGCTCATATCAATCCTGATTAGCGAATCATCGGAATCAAAAAGGTAACGGGCAAGTACTTTTCCAAGTTCTGTTTTCCCAACTCCTGTCGGTCCGAGGAAGATAAAGGAGCCGATAGGACGGTTGGGATTTTTCAGTCCGGAACGTGTACGCTGTATGGCTTTGGTCAGCTTCTGAATAGCTTCATCCTGACCGATTATTTTTTCCTTAAGTTCGTTTGCCATGTTAAGAAGACGGATACCTTCGTTTCGCTGAATTCGTTTGACCGGAATGCCTGTCATCATGGCAACCACTTCACTGACATGCTCTTCTGTTACGGTATAGCGGTGTTTTTTGCTTTCTTCTTCCCACTTATTTTTCTGAATTTCAAGCAATCCGATCAGTTTCTTTTCCTGATCACGATAATAGGCAGCCTCTTCAAATTTTTGACTTTTTACGGCAATATTTTTAGCCTGTTTGGCTTTTTCAATTTGCTCCTCAAGGTCGAGAATATCGGCTGGCACATGAATGTTGGTAATATGAACCCTTGCTCCTGACTCATCCATAAGGTCGATGGCTTTATCGGGGAGATGGCGGTCGTTTATATAGCGATGGCTGAGATTTACACAGGCTTTGACAGCTTCGGGCGTGTAAAACACATTGTGATGATCTTCATAGCGGTCTTTTATATTCTGGAGGATATTCAGGGTTTCTTCCGGTGTGGGTGGATTCACCATGACGATCTGAAACCTTCGTTCCAAAGCACCGTCTTTTTCAATATGTTGACGGTATTCATCCAGTGTAGTGGCACCAATGCATTGCAGTTCTCCACGTGCCAATGCCGGTTTAAACATATTGGAAGCATCCAGAGAACCGGATGCTCCGCCTGCTCCTATGATGGTATGCAACTCATCTATGAAAATGATGACGTCATTGTTGTTCTCAAGTTCATTTAGAACGGCTTTCATTCTTTCCTCGAATTGTCCGCGGTATTTTGTACCGGCTACCAGAGCAGCCAGGTCGAGGGCAACAATTCTTTTATTGAATAAAACCCTTGAAACTTTTTTCTGAACAATACGTAAGGCAAGGCCTTCAACAATGGCCGATTTCCCAACGCCCGGTTCTCCGATTAACACCGGATTATTCTTTTTTCTTCGGCTCAGAATCTGAGATACACGCTCTATTTCGGTTTCTCTTCCTACGATGGGATCTAACTTGCCATCTTCTGCCAGTTTTGTCAAATCTCTTCCAAAATTATCCAGAACCGGAGTTTTTGAACGTGTTCCTCCCGGGTTTTTTGACTTTTCCGGATCGCTTTTCTTCTTTCTTTCAGGTTCAAATTCATCATCTTCTTCAGGATCGAAAGGTGAATCAGCCTGACTGTAAAATTCTGATTTAATTTCATCCAGTACCACATCATAGGTCAGGGAAAACTTTCTCATTACCTGCGAAGCAACATTGTCTTCATCTTTTAAAATGGAAAGCAGAAGATGCTCTGTATCAATGATATCACTACGCAGTGAGCGTGCTTCAGCGTAGGTAAGTTTTAAAATATTTTCAGTCTGCCGCGTCAAAGGCAGATTGGCATTCGGATCGAATTTGGGTGTTTTATCAACACGGATAATGTCTTCAATTGTTTTTCTGACTTTTGAAGGGTCAACATTCAGATTATTAAAAACGGTAATGGCTTTTCCGATACCTTCCCGGATAATACCGAGGAGGAGATGTTCGGGGCCGATAGAACTATGTCCTAAGCGCAGGGCTTCTTCTCTGCTGTATTGAATTACATCTTGTACTCGCTGTGAAAAACGGGCATTCATGAAAAATTATTTTATTGAGTTCGATAGTCAAACATTAAGCCAAGCAATTTGTTTCCTGTTAACTACTGCAAAAATACACAATCAGGCAGCAATGTTGCAAAATTTTTTAACAACTAAACAATTGAGATGTCAGAATGTTCAGAAGTTAAAGAAAAAACAAGACTTTAGAGTTTAAAATTTTATTAACCTAAATATCTGATTGTCAATAGAATTCCCTGAAATCTTCACGAAATAACATCCTGATGTTAGTGTATTGACAGGCAAACTAATCCTGAAATCTCCTTCAATGCAGGTCGTTAAAGAATACTGAACTCTTCCATTAATATCATATACTGTACATGAAATATTGTCAGGACTCGAAGAGTTACCTTCGATAATAGCCATATCAGAGGTGGGATTAGGATAAATATGTATGAAGTTGTTTGCCGGGCAATAAGGAAGGCTGTGTGTTACAGTATCAGAGTAGTATCCTGCAATGTCAAATTTGGTTCTCGGAAGCATTTTCCAGTTGCCGAAACTATAATACAAAAGCCCTTTCAGGTAATCAAGTTTTTGACCTAATGTCAGAGAATCAGTATTGAAATTTGATTCAATGAAGGATGAAAGGTCATCGACTCTGAGTCCTGTTGTTGAATTGGAATCATTAGAAAATGACCATTCACCAAAGTTTCCACCTGGGGCATCGGGATTTAAACTGACGACATACACATTATCAAACTGTAAAAGCATACATTCATAAGGCTCTCCGTATTTTGGATTTTTCAGGGCTACGCTGTCAGGATAAAGCAGCTTTACTGGTGAGGGAAGTGGATTGTTCCTCGAAATCAATTCAAAGTTATTATTCCCGCAATTAGTCAGGTAGGTTATATTAAAATCTTCAATCACCTTGCAGTTTTTGATAACAATGGAATCTCCCTGTTTTAGATCGGCTAATCCGTCTCCGGCTGAGGCTTTAATAAAAATTGCCGAATATGGTTTTGTCCCATCCTGAATGGCGATAAATGGAAAATGCTGCAAGGTGGCTGTAACCACACCGCCAATAGTGCAATTGGTAATAGTATCTCCGTTAAAGACTGAGCTGCCACTTAAGAGCGGTGTTTCCTGAATGTCTGAGATGGATTTAATGCCATTGTCAAGAACACGGTAAACCGATCCGGTGGCAAGTGTGTCAGGTGAATTGGTTATCAACCCATTGTTGTCGATGGCTCTGATCCAGTAATTTACATATTCACCATTTGGAGCCGGTGGAATAATTCCTTCAAAAAAATCGGTGGCTCCATCTTTTGTCATATTGACAGATGTAAAGTTTTTGTTACCAAATCCGACAGAGTAGTAGAGCTTGGCTGATTGAATAAACCCATCATTATCTTTGATTCTTGCCCTGATTTTTACACTCTGAGCGGATGTAGGCACAGCAGGATATTTGTTTTTCGTATCAATGAAAGGAGCTGCGGCTGCAACCTTTATATCAGTAGGCAGGCAGGGTGAAATCATGTAAACATTGCCAAGCGAAGAAGAACTTTGTACAATGATCCCCCTGATGTAGCTCAGCTGGGTGCCGATGGTAGGTGGTGTAAACACGTAGTTTTTTACCCATGCAGCATCTTCTTTGTGATCGTTGCGGAAATAACCTGAATTATCCCTTATCTGAATCTTGTTACCTGCCGAATCCTGGACCGACCAGTAATAGCGGCTTCCCGAAGCAGAAACGTCAACAACGGTAACATTGTTGAATTGTACGAAGTAGCCTTCGTATTGTTCTCCTGTCCTTCTCATGATCAGCTGGCCGCCTGAGCCATCATTTTTCATAAAATTGTCAATGGTCAGTTCAATGGGTTTTACCACCAGCGAAGTATCTATACTTGAAGGAATATCAATAATTTCACTTTCAATAGGTATCAGGTTAAGCTGTGTATTTTCGGTATAGTCTGCCAGAATACCGGTACATTTGACACGGTATCCGGGTAAAAAATTCTCATAAAATTTAACCTCATTATTCAATTGTCCGAGATTTCCGGAATAACCCGTCATAGCAGGTTCAATAAAGACATTCATGGCCCCGAAAGGTTTGAAGATGGTATCCTGAAGCCAGGTTGCCTTACGGTTGGTGCTTTGTCCGTAATAAATGGGGTTGAAGGTAACAATCCCTTCGATGGTAACAGTGTCTCCGTATTTAAAATGAACCGGATCTGTTTTCCCTGAATTTAAGGTAATTGTATCTACATATTGGATACTATCCATCGGGATGACAGTCCCGTGTGTCTGTGCCAGGACAGAAAAAGATGAAATGACTGAAATAAAGACAAATACTAATTTTTTCATAACGACTTCCTTTTATTTGACTATTGTAAATGTTCCTTTTTTTATTTCACCGGAAAGCAGGTCTTTGACAATGACAAAATAAATACCTTGTGTAACCAGTTGCCCGTTTTCCGACAGCAGGTCCCATGCATGTTCCCCTCCTGAAAAAACTCTTTTCTTGCTGCCTGAAAAGTTGTTAAACCATTGAATATCTTCTCCCTGATAGGTTTCAGCATCGTGTTGGAGCGTTCTGATCAATTCACCTGAAACAGTACATATTAATATTTCGCATTTTTCAGGCAGGTTGTAAAAAATGATTTTTCGTGTACGGCTTGTAACTCCATCCCATGCGGCATTGCTGTAATAGGGATTAGGATAAATGCCGATACCGGTATTATTGTCATTTTCAGCTGGCGTACCCGGAAAAACACTGACTGCATTTTCAGTTTTTGACGACTCAAGGGAAGCCAGTCCGAGTGCAGGATCTCCTTTATCAAAGGCAGTGAGGATGAATAAGTATTGCCAGCCATTTAGCAATCCGTCAATGGAGTAATGGAAATAATAACTGACCGTATCATCTTCAAATGTTATCGGATTTTTCAGACGAATTTCTTCAAATCCATTGTTGAATCCGTTATTGTTCCCTGCTGAATCCCATTGAGCAATGAGTTTGGCTTCCTGAACCATTTTCAGGTTGAAATCACTGCCCAAAACAGTACGATATAATCTGAAACCTTCAAAATCATGTTTTTTAGTGATGGGGTCAATGGATTCAATGGCGCTTTTATCCCAGTAAATATCAACTTTATTGTTTGAGGAAATGATTTTCATCACAGGGGTGTGGGGTGGTTCCGGTAAAATATAGCGGTCGATCTGCTGATTATTGTTCAGGTCTTCATCTTTGTCAAGCATACCGTTTTCATTCAGGTCTTCGCCAGTAAAAGTTCTTTTTGCCCAGTTAAGATGTTGGTAAAGTTCCTGTCGTGAGGCTTCATTATCAGTTTTATACACCAGTTGCCTGGCAGCTACAAGGGCAAAAACGACTATAAATGTTTCTCCCGGTTTAATTTCAGGAACAGGGCCTGCCGAGAGTAGCTGGGTTTTGTTGCCGGGAAGCTGAAGTGCAGGATCAGGAAATACAAGGCCTTTGCTCAGTTTTTCATAACGCTGAACATCATCTGCAGGTGCGCCATATTTGCCACCACTGAAAGTACGGAAATCCCAGAAATTGGCATTTACATTTATTTTTATTCCTGAATCCTTTTCAAGTTTCAGGTTTTTCGGGTGAAGATATAAACCTCTCCAGAGGATGCCCAGAAACTGTGAGGCTCCGTAAGATTGTGTGAAATCAATATCATCTCCGTTAACCTGAAATGCATATAAAGCATTGAAGGAATCAATGTAGCCACCACCTCCTTTGTTGTAAAAAGCGGTGCCGGCATCCTGAGTTACGTTGACATTCCTGACTACCAGATCTGTCCAAAAACCGCAGTAAACAGAATCCCACTTTTCAGAAGAATAGTTGGTGATTTTATATTCAAAAATAGCAAAGAAGTCGGTAAATGAATAATTCCATGCCATGCACCTGACATCGGCAACTGCTTTCAGGGGATATAAATGATCCTGAATTTTGATACTTGTACCCGGAACGATGGTATTTGAGTCAGTCATGGAAAAATGGTATTCCTGATGAGCAACTGCCGATGATGAATAATAATTGCTTGAAGGAAGACGGGATTTTTCAGTGATGTCTGAAAGTGCCGTAAATTCAAATCCTGAACCGCCTGCAAAATAACCGGCCGGAGCATCGAGTGTAACGGTAGATACACGTTTCTGTCCGTTTACAACAGCCCCAAGCCAAAGTCCGCCTTCAAACAAATGCTCTATACCTGAATTCAGCGGATATTCCATGCTTGGCGGCCCTGAGGGGTTGTTACGAATATTGGGTTGACCGATAGTCCCTACATTGCTTAAAGTAATACCGATATTTCCGGCATCAAGCGTTTTTTGCTGAAACGATTGTCCTGTCGCATAATGGGTAATAACAATGGAAACGATAACTGTCAGATATTTTAACATGCCGCAAAATTATAACTTTCATTAAAGATGGATTTAAAAACAGTTAAAATTATCGTATAAAGAAAATTAAATATTAAATGTCTTTGTCAGAAAGATTAAAGCTCTAACTTTGCCCGCTCAAAAAAAATGATACATGCCATGGAAAAGGAAAAATTAATGCGCGGTGGAGAATTTCTTTTGAAAGAAACCGGTATTTCTGATACATTCATTCCTGAAGAATTTGACGATGAAGTGAATATGATGGCTGGTACCTGTGACGACTTTCTGAAGACAGAAATTTTCCCGAATCTTGAAAGAATTGACGCTCAGGAAAAGGGAATTATGCCCAGCCTGTTGAAAAAAGCCGGAGAATATGGCCTTTTAGGCATTTCTATTCCTGAAGAGTATATGGGTTTTGGTCAATCTTTCCTGACTTCGATGAGAACCAGTGAGGCGATTGGTGCAGGACATTCATTCTCAGTAGCTTATATGGCTCATGTGGGTATCGGAACATTGCCGCTGTTGTATTATGGAAGTGAAGAACAAAAGGCTAAATACATTCCGAAGCTTGCCACCGGAGAAATGCTTGCCGCATATTGCCTGACCGAACCGGGTGCCGGCTCAGATGCCAATTCCGGCACTTCAAGAGCCGTGTTGTCTGAAGATGGTAAATACTATATTCTGAACGGTCAGAAAATGTGGATTACAAACGGAGGCTTTGCCGATTTGTTTACTGTTTTTGCCAAAATCGATAACGACCGTGTGTTAAGTGCTTTTCTTGTCGAAAGGTCGTGGGATGGAGTGGTCGTCAATCCGGAAGAAAAGAAAATGGGAATAAAAGGCTCATCAACCACACAGATTTTCTTTAATGATGTAAAAGTACCTGTTGAAAACCTGCTTGGACGCAGGGGTGAAGGTTTCAGAATAGCATTGAATATTCTTCATATCGGAAGAATAAAGCTGGGTGGAACAGTGCTTGGGGCATGCAAAAGAGCCATCAATCTTTCTGTACAGTATGCCAACGAACGTAAACAATTTGGAACTTTTATCTCAAGTTTCGGGGCTATCAAATTTAAACTGGCCGAACAGGTTATCAAAACTTTTACAACAGAATCTGCTGTTTATCGGGCTTCTTACTATGTTAACCGCTTTATTGATTCGTTGAAAGCAGATGGAAAATCGTATGGGGAAGCCAATATTGGCGGGGTAGCAGAATTTGCCATTGAAGCTGCACTCTTAAAGGTTTACGGTTCTGAAGCGCTTGATTATGTGGCCGATGAAGCTGTTCAGATTTATGGGGGCATGGGATTTTCTTCAGAAGCACCGGTGGATCGTTCTTACCGTGATTCCAGAATAAACAGAATTTTTGAAGGAACAAACGAAATCAACAGGTTACTGGTTATTGATACCTTAATAAAGAAAGCACCCAAGGGTGATTTTCCTTTATTTGAAAAAGGAATGCAGGTGTTGGAAGAAGTAAATCAAAAAAGTATTGATTATCAATCGCCTGAAGGTTATTTTGAGCAAAAGGAATATGAAATTTCGCGTTTTAAAAAAGCTATTTTACTGCTGATTTATCTGGTTGATCAAAAATTTCATAAAACGCTTGTCCATGAGCAGGAAATAATGATGAATCTGTCGGATATGCTGATTGGTCTGTATGTGGCAGAATCAACATTGCTACGGGTTAAAAAACTGGAAAGCCTCAAAGGACAAAATGAAATTTACCGCTCTATACTGAATGTGCTGATGTATGATGTAGCAGGCGAATTATTGAAAAAAGGGACAGATGCATTGAATTCATTTGAATGTGAGGAAGAAAAGCCTGAATTGTTCCATGCCATTTATAACCTGTCAAAAGTCAAAGGTGTAAATGTGAAGGAAGAACGTAGAAAGATTGCAGAAAAACTAATAGAAGATAATATTTACAGGTTTTAAAAAAACGCAGACCTTTGCGGTGAAATTGGAGAGATGCCAGAGCGGTCGATTGGGGCGGTCTCGAAAACCGTTGTCCGTTTACGCGGACCCAGGGTTCGAATCCCTGTCTCTCCGCAGATTTTTTAGAATTAGTATTCCATTATCCTGATTTCTCCCTGTTTGGTTTAAAATCAAAATCTGAAACCTATTTATTAGAAATAAAGCTTCAGACATTCAAATGATATTAAGATGCCTAACTTCGCATATAAAAATGGCTGAGGAAAATAAAAACTATCACTTGTTTTATTACTACCCATGGCGCTATATGACGGGTATTTTCTTAATCATTATTTTCACTTTTGGATCTTTTTTCTTTATCCAGGAAGTAAAACTGACTGAAAATGAGATACTTGATTTAGGCTTTACTTTGCTGCTGGTTATTTTGTTCTTTATCCTTATCATACAATTTATGGTACAAAAATGCCAGCTGAGTATCGGGCAAAGAGGCCTTACCATTTTGCCGGGGAAAACTGTTTCCACTTCAGAAAAAACATTAGACATACAATGGGCCGATATTGTTTTTTATCAGATGATTTTTCAGAAAGGACAAAGGATTTTAAAACTAAAAACGGAAAATAAAGGAGTTCTGATGATTTATCTGAAGCAGGAAAATTATGCTGAAATATGGCAAATCCTTAAGACTCTAATTCCTGAGAAGGAAAAGATCTAACAATACTTATTTCATTTTTCATTCTATGTTCAGGGAATTTTACTGAACAGAAACCATGCGTTTTCCGTGCCTACTGAAGACTGCCTACTAATAGTAATTCAGAAATTACAAGGAATAGTGCCGTCCCTACGGGACTTAGCTGGGTGTTGATCTTTTATTTTATGA
>JAAYUY010000095.1 GCA_012517435.1 Sphingobacteriales bacterium
CTGACGGAATGCAGTATTAAGCTTATGAATTCCGTGTTCAGCTTTGCAGATTTTCCCTGCCTGCTGACTTTGTTAAGTAATATAGTGTATAATAATTCTGCAGACAGGTAAATCTACTTCATCTCCCTGATGGACTTCACTGAATATCATGATGGTACTTCTTTCTTTTTCAACACCACTATCGGATATTGGAAATGCCTGACGAAAAAATCCGGGTATTTTTCCTCCAGCTGATAAAGTTTCGAAAACAACCAACGCCCTACCCTGTTGTTGGGGAAAAACAGTTTTTGTTGCTGATTGGTAAACGACCGCCAAGGGAACATACTGATTTCAGCCTCATCCCTGAATTGTTTCCACCATTTCAAAGGGTGGGCATAAAAATAAAGCTCTTCTGTATATGCCGGGGATTTGATGATTTTTCTGAAAAACCGCAATCCTTTTTTGATCAGGCTGACAGGAGCATACAAATATCTTCCCCATGCTGCAGGATTGCTGTAAACAATCACCACCGGACTGCCCGGGCGGGTAACTTTTATCAGTTTACGAACCGCTTCGGCCTGCCTGTTTTTATCCATGTGATAAATGGTATGCACACTCAGGGAACAATCGAAGAAATTTTCGGGGAGATCAATATCGAAAAAACTACCACATAAAAACACACCATGATCCCCGATTTTTTCTTTTGCTTTATCGAGCGCCTTCTGCGACAGATCCACACACCACCTTTTGGTAAAATTTCGGGAATAGTCGAGATATTCAGGAAACTGAACAGGACCTGAAGCCATGTCGAGCAAGTTCTCCCCTCTTTCAGGTAAATAGCGGTTGACCCGTTGACGGCATTTTACTACATATTCTTGGGCATATTTCCTTAAATCTTCATATTTCAGGGCATCGCCCGTAATATCATTTTCAGCGTCCCAACCGATGGTGTTGTAAAAATCGGCAACAATTTTCTCAGCTTCCTTTTTCATACTAAGTGTAAGTAATTAGCCCTGTTTTTTCTCTCATATGATTAAAAAATTCAGAGCAAAATAAGTTAATTCCTGCCGAAAAATTTATTAAAACTTTCAATGTTCATAAAAAATCAGGCCTCTTTCCCAGATTCGTTGTGGATAAATCAGGCTGAAAAAGATCCTTAAAACAAAGAAAAATATTGATTCTACGCAGTTTTTTATTTCCTGCTAATTGTTGTAATCAGAAAAAAGGTATTTTCAGGCAATAAAACCTAATTCATTGATTTATAGATGAATATTACAAATTTTTACTAATTATTTTAATTCATGGGTAAAATAAATAAAAGTTCAACTGAAAACTGCATTTACTATTTTTTCATGAGAATTGCAAAAGAAATCATCCACAAAATGAGAAAAATATTTTAAAAAAAGTACTTGCAGGAATGACTGAGACAAATATTTTTGCGAGGCTTTAAAAAACAATTTTATTCAAAGAAAATGGACATTTTTGAAAAAATCACCAAACGTCCGGGACCTTTAGGTCAGTTTTCCGACTTTGCTCACGGATATTTTATGTTCCCCGAACTGGAAGGGGAAATCTCCAACCGCATGAAATTCAGGGGGAAAGAAAAAATTGTATGGAGTTTAAACAATTATCTTGGCCTTGCCAATCACCCCGAAGTAAGAGCTGCCGATGCCGAAGCCTCCAAACAATTCGGTCTGGCTACTCCCATGGGTGCCCGCATGATGTCGGGAGATACCAAATATCATCAGCAACTTGAAAAAGAACTGGCAGAATTTGTCAGAAAAGAAGATGCCTTCTTACTAAACTATGGATATCAGGGAGTTATCTCTATTCTCGATGCGCTGTTAGACCGTCACGATATCCTTGTATATGATGCCGAAGCCCATGCCTGCATTGTGGACGGAGCACGCTTGCATATCGGAAAACGTTTTGCCTACCGTCACAATGATATGGAAAGCCTTGAAAAACAACTCCAGCATGCCACCCAGCAGCTTTCTCCTCAGGGAGGAATCCTCGTGGTAACTGAAGGAGTTTACGGTATGTCGGGAGATCAGGGAAAAATCAAGGAAATTGTTGAACTCAAGAAAAAATATAAATTCAGGCTCTTTATCGATGACGCTCATGGTTTTGGTGTAATGGGACCCAGAGGTGAAGGTACACACGTTCATCAGGGCGTAGCCGATGGAGTGGATATTTATTTTGCCACTTTTGCCAAAGCCATGGCCAGTATAGGAGCTTTTGTAGCCAGCCACAGGTATATTATTACCCATCTTCGTTACAACATGCGTTCACAGACCTATGCCAAGTCGTTGCCACTGCCACTGGTCATTGGTGACCTCAAACGCCTCGAAATCATCAAAAGAAGCACAGAACTGAAAGATAAGCTCTGGAAAAATGTCAACAAACTTCAGGAAGGACTGAAAGCCAGAGGTTTCGACATTGGTAAAACAAACTCCTGTGTTACTCCGGTTTATCTGAAAGGAAGCGTCAATGAAGCAGGTAACCTGATCATCGACCTGAGAGAAAACTACGACATTTTCTGCTCAGTAGTGCTGTATCCGGTCATTCCCAAGGGTGAAATCATCATCCGTATTGTTACCAGCAGCGAGCACACAGACGAAGACATTGAAAAAACCCTGAATGCATTTTCTGAAGTAGCCGAAAAACTGAAAAACAAAGTTTACGACAACGAAAACCTTGCATTGGATTTAATCAAACGATAATTTTTTTATTAACTTTATAAATGTTGAATTATGAACAGGTATGCACAATTGAGAGAAATGCTTCTTTCTCTTGAAACAGATTTTCACAAATTCTATGAAAAAGGCAATAAGGCAGCAGGAACCCGCGTCAGAAAAGGTATGCAAAACCTGAAAGTCCTTGCCCAGGAAATCAGATCAGAAATTCAGGGAATGAAAAACGAGGACTAAAAAACCTCAGTTCCTTTTTTTGAAAACTGATTTACAACTCTAAGAAAGACGGCCAGCGATGTTTGAGCCGTCTTTTTTTTATAGTTATAGCATGATAATAAACACCACCCAGGAAATGACAGTATAAAACAGTAGCCACTGCCACGGGACATAGCTGCTTATTTTTATCCCATTCCTCGCGACTACTATCATCAGCAAAAGCTGGTTGACATAATAAGCTGCGAGGGTGGCAAAAGGAATTCCGTAAATACCGAAAAGATTGATCAATACTATCCCTAACGTTAAATTCAAAATAAATTCAACCACACTGGCTTCGAGGATACGGTTGTTTTTCTGCATGCCCATCAGGATGGTCTGAGGGAATATCAACCTGCTGACTGTCAGCAAAAGATAGACATTGAAGATTTTATAGGAATCATAAAAAACATCCGTGTATAACAACTTATACAAATAAGGGCTGACAATCAGCAAAATAACGGTAAGTGGAAAAAGGAAATGCATCAGACGGAGAGAGCCTTTTTTCAGGTCATTCAGAACAGGGGTTAGCTGGTTCTTAATCAATGCAGCCGATATTTCACCGCTTAAAACAATACTTAAAGAATTGGCCAGCAAGCGGGTAATCGGAAATTCTCTTGCTCCATACCGAAAAAGGGCAAAATCGTGTGAGCTGGCAAATTTACGTACAATAAAACCGTTAACAATTTCAGTACTTCCCCCTACCAGCAGGCTCAGCATTATGGGAGACGAGCGTTTCAGGTGAAGAAGAAATATTTCCCTGTCAAATTCTTTGAATGAAAGATAATGACGAAGCAGATACACAAGAAAAACAAACCGCAGAAAGGTGAACCCTGCCAGAAAAACAAGTGCATCCAGCAGACTGGCTCCCAGATACAAAGGCAAGCAAAAAGCGATGGTTTGCAAGGTAAAGGCTGCTATAGCATAAACAATCAGTTCCGTTTTCCTTTCTTTGATCAGATAAAAATATTCAGTGAGAAAGGCAGGAGAATTAAATAAAATATAAATAGCAAAAACAATGAACAAGGGAAGCGACATGCTTTTAAAGAAAATCATACCTGTCAGAATGATGAGAAGGGAAGAAAGCAGCGAAATGAGATTCAGGGATATAAAAGTATTAAAAATGATTGGCTTTTCCCTGCCGGGCTGGTTGTAATAAAATGGCAGAAAAGTGGTCATCAGTCCCGATACCCAGAAAAATGTAAGACCGGTGCCCACCAGCGAAAGGGTCTCATACTGACTGATGATAAAAGTATCTTTATAAATATTGGCAAGAAAAACAGAAACCAAAAAAACAGAACCTGTCCTGACAATCTGAACAATCTGAAGGCTGAAGACCCTCAGGTTCATTCTGTTGCGTAAAAGTTCTGTCAGTTTCATCTCAGAAGTTTTCGTTTTCACGGATTGCTTTCAGATCATCATAATCATTTTCAATATTTTGCGAGGAACGAATGATACACTGTCTGATCTTCATCAAATCGGCCTCATGATTAAAAATACTCAGGTTGATACGCTCGAGTACTTTATTCATCAGAAAAATGACTGCATCTTCAGAAGTATAGCTATAGAGGTATCTTTTTGTCCTGAACCTTTCAAAAAATTCAAAAAACCCGTTGACAAACTGCTCATCTTTCCCTTTGATAAAGGCTTTCACTTTAATTTGGTCAATGTGGTCAAGGTCATTGTAAAAATTTTCGAGAATCTGACTCTCCCGCTGAATGATTACTTTGTCAATGATGAGTTCGAGGAGGATATGTGCCAGAAAATGTTGTTTGGAGGCCAGAAACGTTATTTCGAGCTCTTCCAGAGAATAGCGTATAAGCGTGGTGTGTTTTAAAAAAAACTCCGACTGGTGAAAGATAGAATCCAGTTCAAAGTGTTTGAGGATACCGGCCATCAGTTGCCGGCTTTCGAAAGAATCAACCACGTGATTATCAGGATCATAAATCTTAAAATGACGGCTGTAAATGCCCAGCAGGTCGGGAAGAATTAATCCCAGATTATGATAAGGA